>SOKD01000234.1 GCA_004376305.1 Candidatus Cloacimonadota bacterium
CTCAGTTGGTTAGAGCGCCGGTCTCACAAACCGGAGGTCACCCGTTCAAGTCGGGTTTCGCCCACATACAAAAAATAAAAGTGAACAGATTAATACGGCTTATATCGCAATACACTAAACTAACGGAAGAGGAAAGGGTGCAACGAAAAGGTTGCACCCTTTTTTAATTGTAGAGTATGTTGTAGAGATTGGAGGTGAAATGAAGGAAGTACTTGTTCAATTATTCAAATTACAGAGCATTGATAGGGATGTACTGCAAAAAGAGAGGATGATAGAGCAAATACCTCAGAGGATGCAGGAATTAACAAATCAGATAAATAAGCAGAAAGAGATCTTTGACGAGGTCGAACAACGATTAAAAGAGGATAGCAACACAGAACTGGCGATAGAAAGGAAATTTCAGGAAACAAAGATGAGTATCGAGCGCCATAAAAAACAGCTGGTAACTGTCAAAACCAACAAGGAGTATGCAGCGCTCTTGAAGGAGATTGCTGCCGAGGAGGCAGATATTGAACGTCTTGAGGAGGAGATGTTGGTCCTTCTTGATAACCATGAGACCATGGAGAATGAGAAAAAGGAGGAAGAGCAAGCGCTTAACAAAATGCAGGAGCGCTATGAAAAAGATAAGAAAATGCTTGAAGAAAAAAAGGTACTCTTTGAGAAGGAAATTATGGAGAAAAAGGTTGAGAGAGAAAATATTGGCACTGAGTTGGAAAGCAGTTTGCTCAAGCGATATGAAAGAATAAGAAAATTACGGGATGGTATTGCTGTTGTTCAGATTCAGGGAGAAAATTGCGGCGGATGTTTCACCAGAATTCCCCCTCAGGTAATAAATGAAGCTAAAAGAGGGGATAGAATACTGACCTGTGAAAGTTGTGGGAGAATTATTATTTATATGGAAGAGGGTTAGGACATTGACAGGTGAAGGGAATCAATTCATTATTTATTTTGATGGCGCAAGTAAAGGGAACCCGGGACATTCGGGTGTTGGAGCTATTGTGTTCAAAAAGCATGAAATATTTACTGTCCTGACAAAATATATTGGTATTGCAACTAACAATGTTGCAGAGTACACAGCATTGAAAGCTATCTTGATGAAGGTACAGCCTGTCATTGTAAATAAGAAAGAAGTGGAAATGCTCTTGAGGGGCGATAGTGAATTAGTTGTAAAGCAGTTACGGGGGTTTTACAGGATTAAGAATGTTCGACTGAAAGGGCTTTGCGAAACGGTGGTGAAAATGCTTGAGCGATATAAGTCATGGAATATTGAATATATACCTCGAGAAGAAAATAAGATAGCGGATGCTCTTGCCACATCTGCGCTTGAGAATGCCCTTCGAGCATTAAAGGCAGAAAAAAGCAAATAGTAAATAGAAAAAAGAAATTCCTGTGGTTTCTGTGGTTAAATGGAATCAGGGTGAGTGATAGTATGGCTTTCGAACTTTCTTTTGCTCTAAAGAATCTACAAACCCGTTCAAAACGATACGAGAATTGAAATTAAGCACTCAGATTGAGCACCTTATGAGCAATTTAAGGTAATTTACTTTACCAACAGCACTTTCCTTGTTGACAGGAAGCTCCCCGTCTCCATTCGGATGAAATAAACTCCTGCAGCTACAG
>SOKD01000193.1 GCA_004376305.1 Candidatus Cloacimonadota bacterium
CCCGCGTAATCCCTGTTCTAACTGCTCAATCTGTTTCACATCTCCATGAACACAGAAAATCTTCTCAGCAGCGCATCCTTCGGCATAATCAAGAAGGTCTTTTCTGTCACCATGTGAGCTGAACTCGTTAAGTACAATAACATTTGCTCTCCGCTTGTATTCCTCACCGAAAATTTTCACCACGTCTTTTTTTTCTACAAGCCTTCGACCAAGTGTTCCCGCGGCTTGATACCCTATGATGAGTATTACATTTCTTTCATCCTGTATTGAATTTTTAAGGTGATGGAGTATCCTTCCCGCTTCGCACATTCCTGATGCTGAAATAATAATACACGATTCATTAACACTGTTAAGTCTTTTTGATTCTTCTACATCTTTTATGTATATCAATTTATCAAATCCAAATGGATTATTATGCTTGAGGATAATGTCCATCGTTTCGGCATCAAAACATTCTGGATGCCTCTTAAATATCTCCGTAACATTTACCGATAATGGACTATCAACAAAAATGGGTATATCGGGTAACTCATCATTATCGTGAAGATTCTGGATTTCGTATACAATCTCCTGTGTTCTTCCAACTGAGAAAGCTGGAATAATAATCTTTCCCTTTCTTTTGTATACTTCATTAATTATCGTTTTTAATTCATTATGTACTTCCTCGAAAGGCCTGTGATACCTGCCACCGTAAGTACTTTCCATTATTAGAAAATCAACATCCTTCACCTGAAAAGGATCTCGAATAATCGGAAGATTCTTTCTTCCCAGATCACCGGTAAAGAGAAGTCTTTTTGTTTTATTGTCCTCCTTAATCTCTATGAGAATCTGGGCGGAACCGAGAATATGTCCGGCATCATAAAAAATTGCTCTCGCATGGTGTCCTATTTCAAACCACTTTCCATACTCAATTGGTTCCAGGTGTTTCAGTGCGGCAGTTACGTCGTCCTTTGAATAGAGAGGTTCTTTAAGTGGTAACCCTTTTCTTTTATTTTTCCTATTAACATACTCAATATCCTTTTTCTGTATATAGGCAGAATCCAGGAGCATAATGCTTATCAAATCGGCGGTAGCCTTCGTTGTTACGATTTTTCCACTAAATCCTGATTTAACCAGTGTAGGAATATTTCCGCTATGGTCGATGTGGGCATGAGAAAGGAAGAGATAATGCAGACCCTCAAGATGCTCTACGGGAATATTTCTGTTGAGGGATTCTGCCTTTTTTCTGTGTCCTTGATAGAGTCCACAATCGAGAATAAAACGTTTACCTTTCGTCTGTACGTAGTGAAGCGAACCTGTTACGGTTTTCGTCGCGCCCCAGAATTGAACAATCATCCGAATACTCTTTCTTTATGGTTTTTTAAAGATTAAACGTATACCGTATCCCAACTCCCCCCTCAAGTTCCAGATCGGTATTCTCAATTATGTTCATAACGGGGGCAATCTCAGCAAAAATATCAAGCGGGATCTGCGGTGGTATGAACTCTATACCTGCAACACCGCGGAAGCCAAATGCAGTTTTGTTGTCGTCACGGGCATTACTCTTGAATTTCAGCATTCCACCAACACCTAAATACCAGAGAAGTGTGGAGACGGCTGCCCCTTCCAGGAGGA
>SOKD01000030.1 GCA_004376305.1 Candidatus Cloacimonadota bacterium
AGCATTTGCTTCACGCCCGAGGAATTCAACAGGTACACTGTTCTTCCTTGTATTCTGGTCAATAAGGATACCAACTGCTTCACCACGGAGTAATCGTTTGAGGGCAACAATCGGAGAACGGTCTTTATCAATAACGCGCACACTGAAGCTTTCTCTGATCCGGTTTATGACCCGATTCACGTTCCTGTCATATACCTCTTGAGCTATCACATTGACGTTATAGCCTATCTGTGAGAAATATGCTGGAATGAGCTCCCAGCATCCAAGATGCGCTGTAACAACAATAAGTCCCTTCTTCCGGTTAAGCAGCTCCCTGATGTTATTTCCATTCTTGATCCTTACTATCCTGTTCAACGAGCCATTTCGGTATTTCATAAGCCTCAGGGCATCGGCAAGGTTCCGTCCAATATTGGTGAAATTCCTGATGACGAGCATCCTTCGTGTGCTATTGTTCTCAACAGTGGGATGTAGGTACTGCACATTCTCAAATGCTACATCCCTCGCTGTGCGTGAAAATCTATACACCGCGATTCCCAGGAGCTTTCCCAGAAAAAGCGCTGCATTTCTTGGAATTACATCAAAGAGAATGAAGAAAAAACGCAAAATGCCGTAAATATACACATGTCTGATTTTCTTCACACTTCAAGGTAACACATAAAATAAGAGTTGTCAAGAGTTATGTATATATTGAACACCAGAAAACAGACGGAAGAATTATCAGAACCTTTGCATAGTATCATTGTCTATAAATAATGAAGGAGGTGATTAGAATGAAAAAGAGTGTACGAGTGGCTGATCTCAAGAAGTCCTCAGTACTGCTTTTCAGAGTCTCGTTTTTCGCGAGTATACTCATCTTTATCGTTCTCTTTCATTTGTTTCCTCATTATTCGCTCCATCCATACGTTCCTATGATCGACAGGGCGGTAAAGATCGAAATTGATCCGGAAATCATTGAGAATGTAGAGGAACTACAACCTATAGAAAAACCTCCCCTCCCCATTGAGGCAGAAAGCGAGGACGAAATCGAACGGGCTACCATAGCAAAAACAGCAAACTTTGAGACCTTCAACAAGATGCCAATTCCCCATAATGTGGATACCCCGGAATTTGTTGCATACGATACTCCACCGAGACCAAAAAGTGTTGTTAGACCGGACTATCCGCAGATTGCGAAACAAGCCGGCATCGAAGGAACAGTGGTACTGCAACTGCTCATAGATACCGATGGAAAGGTTCTGAAAGCAAAGGTTTTGAAATCTATAACAGCGGACATCGATGAAGCAGCAATGAAAGCAGCGTATGCAACAATTTTTTATCCCGCGAAACAGAGGGATAAACCTGTGAGAGTGTGGGTATCATTGCCCGTTATCTTTAAGCTTAAGTAACGGAGCCTGCACCGTTTCAATCGTTTCGAACGTTACAACGCTAAAGAGCGTTTTGGTTTGTTCAAAACGCTCTAACGTTTTAAGCGAGCCAAACGACCATAACGAAGATAAGCAATCTCAAATTTAAGAGCTTGTGGGACAAAACCCAGTATTATCTCACGCAAATAGCTTTACTGTCATTCCTTCGCTTCTCTTGAGGACAGGTTTGAAAAAGGTGTCA
>SOKD01000148.1 GCA_004376305.1 Candidatus Cloacimonadota bacterium
AAGAGCCCTTGTTGATATTGGTTATGAAATATTTTCCGCTCAAAATGCTCAAGAAGCAGAAGAAATATTCAAAGGAGAAAGAGGAAAATTCAATATACTCTTCTCTGATGTTATGCTCCCGGACAAAAGTGGTTTTTATCTTGCAGAACAATTTCTCTCGCTGAGACCAGAACTAAAAGTCATATTGACAAGTGGTTATGTCGGTAATGAATCACAAAGGGCAATCATCCGAGAAAAAGGTTATCATTATATCGAGAAACCATATGTACTATCCGATTTGCTTCAGGTGCTGAGCGATGTTATTAAATCAAGCTAATGTTACGTCACGCAAATAGCCTGACAATAATTGTCATTCTGAGGGCTTCGTAAGAAGTCCGAAGAATCTCGGTTTTATCTATGTCAGAGATTCTTCCAGGGTCAATAGAGAAAGGATTACTCAGAATGACACCTTTTTCGTATCTGTCCTCAAGAGAAGCGAAGGAATGACAGTAAAGATAATCAAGATACATTACACTAGTTATATATGCTTATCTGATAAACTCTGATCATTACAAGCATGCAGTTTCTTTTTGTTTGGTAAATGAAATCCGGACAATTGTCCCTTTTCCCTCCTTGCTCTTTATCGTAATACGCGCATTATTCTTCTCAAGGAGATACTTTGCCAACCACAAACCAATGCCAAGTCCACTCGATGTCTCTTTCAATGAATCCGAGAAACGTCTGAATCTCTGGAATAAAAACTCAATATTCTCCGGCAAAATGCCATTCCCTTGATCTGCTATAGAGAGATGTACAAAATTACTATCATCAATAACTTTTATTCGAATCCTGCTCCCTGATTTTGAGTACTGAATTGCATTTTTAACAATTTCTATCAGAACCTTTGTAAGATGTTGTTCATCTGCATCTATGTAAATTTTGGAATTCGGCAGGGACAATCGAAATCTGTGCTCAGAGAATCTCTCCCTAAATTCATTGATAATTCTCTTCAGATAATCATTTAACTGAATCCTTCTAAAATGAACATCCCATTCATCTTTCTCAGCCTTAAGATAATCCAAAAATATTCGAATTCTACTCTTCAGTATCTCAACATTATTGTAAACAATATCCACATACTTACCATTGCCGTTTGAATCCTGTTTTAGTAATTGAATCCCTGCCTGAATTGCGGTAAGAGGGGTATTTAATTCATGTGAAAGATTGGTAACGAGGTCAGAATTTAAGATAACCTCTCTTTTAATCTCTTCCTGGTTCAATGCGCTTTTCATATTCTTTACAACAATTACAAGTCCCTTACTATCTCCATCAGTTTGGAGTACTGCGGCATCGATCGCAACCGGAATTCCTCGTTTTTCATTTCCCCTTAGGTAACAAAATAAATCACGTGCTTTTCCATTTTTTCTACAGCCTTTTGTTATGTTCTTGATGGTATCCTCTGATCCAACAAGTGCTGAAACGTTCTTTCCAATAATTTCCTTTCTGCTTAAAGAAACGATCTTGAGGAAACTACTGTTGCAGCTGACAATATGATTATTTGAATCTATTGATATCACCCCGTCTGTTAGACTCTCCAGAAGCACTTTTTGATACCCTTCAAGGTTTCTCACCTTTTTCTCTAAAACTCTGAGATTTCTGTATAATTCTATATTTTCTATTACAACTGAAGCAATTGAAGCGTAGGAAAGAACAACTCCTATGTCTTCTTGAGAAAATCTCCCGCTTGTTTTGTTGAGGAGTTCAAAAATCCCCACTACTTTATCCCCTACTTTCAAAGGTACAGCCAGAATTGATTTTGTGGCATATCCTGTTGATTTGTCAAATTTCACACAAAATCTTTTATCGCCTTCAGTATTATTTACTACAAGCGGTTCCCCCTTCTGAAACACCCATCCAGCAATCCCTTCATGTGGATCAACGGAAAGTTTTTTTATCTCCGTACTTTTTCCACCTTCAATGACCTTAAATTCGAGCCTTTCAGTTTTTTCATTAAACATAAGAATAGAACCAGCTTCGCAGCCAATTTTCTTCTTAACTTCAATAAGTATTTCTTCAAGGAAGAAAGGCAGTTTGAGCGCTTCCCCGGCTTTTTTAAAATCAATCGGATAGTCTGTATCAGTTAACATTCCTTGACATACTCCTTCTCACTGAAGCACTGAGCAATTTTACATCAACAGGCTTAACAAGATAATCAGAGATACCGTATGATTTGATGATAAAATCATCCTTCATCCCCTCAAATGCTGAGCAGATTATTATCGGGACATTGTCTCCTCTCTCCCTCAATCGTCTGAGTATTTCAAGACCATGAATGCCAGGCATCTTAATATCAAGTATCAAAAGATTGAAATTATCATGGTAGATGAGCTGCAGTGCTTTGGTCCCTGTAGATGCCGTTAAGACTTCATAACCATCCATTTTAAGCATCTCAGCGAAAAGAAATCGAATGTTCGAATCATCATCAACAATTAGAACTTTTTTCATCTTTCCTCCTTTTTGCTTTATTAATACAGCAAAAACCGTGCCAGAAAATAAGTTCTTATTCTTATTAGATTTATGAAAAGTTGTTCAACACTCTATGTCAAAAAACAAAACAATGTGCACGGTTTGCTAACAAGACAGAATGAGAAGCACTTTTCCAACAGCGCTATTCATGACTTTTGACTTGACAATAGCCTCAAAATCTGCTTAATTGAGTTACGGTGCCAAAAAGAAAAAATGTTGAAGAAGAGGCTTTTTCTATCCTTGTGGTTGACGATGAGGAATATATCCGCGATAGTTTCTCAAAACTCATAGCATTTCGCGGGTATACACCATACACTGCTGAAAATGGAAAGAAGGCTCTTAGCATTCTGAGCAGGAAAAGTGTTGATGTTGTTATCACCGATATCCAAATGCCAGAGATGGATGGAATGGAATTGCTTAAAGTAATGAAGAACAAATTTCCAAACACAGATGTCATCGTTATTACCGGATATGGTTCAATCGATGGTGCAGTTGATGCAATGAAACATGGCGCTACCGATTACATTGTTAAACCATTTAGTCTCGATGAAATGCTCCTTAAGGTTGCCGATGTGTTCAAGAACAAGAAGAAAACCATTGAACTGAAAAAAGTGTCTGTTAGACCATCTCAAATTCCTGCTGTCATTACCGTAACGGATTCCATAAGGGAAGTACTTGAAGAAGTAGACGTTATTGCACCAATAAATGTAACGGTTCTCATTACCGGGGAAACGGGTGTTGGCAAAGATGTGATTGCTCGATTAATTCACAGAAAAAGCAATCGCAGCAATAAACCATTTATCCGAATGAATTGTGTGGAATTAAATGAGGGTATCATCGAAAGTGAACTCTTTGGGCATGAAAAAGGCGCTTTCACTGGTGCTGTGACACAGAAGAAAGGAAGACTTGAATTAGCTAACGGAGGAACTTTATTCTTAGATGAGGTGGGAGATATTCCAATGAGCACTCAAAAAAAGCTGCTTCGCGTGCTTGAGCATAAAGAGTTTGAGCGTGTTGGGGGAACTCAAACAATATCCATTGATGTTCGAATCATTGCAGCCACAAACAAAATTCTCTCGCAGGCTGTGAAGAAAAAAGAATTTCGAAAGGATCTCTATTTCCGGCTCAACACGGTTATTATTACTATACCGCCGCTCCGCGAGCGAAAGGAAGACATTATACCTCTTGCTCAGCATTTTCTGGAAAGATTCCTGGAACATAAAAAGGAACTTACCTTTACAAAAGAAATTGAGGATATGCTTCGTTCATATAACTGGCCTGGTAATGTTCGCGAGTTGAAGAGTACTATTCAAAGAGCTGTTATTTTCTCAAAAGGAAAAAATATTAAGCCAGAAAAACTATTCGGAGAGAAGGATTCCCTTTGCGAAATTGAAGGTGCATTCACCATAGAATGTCCTTCCCTTACACTCAACGATGTGGAGAAATCACTCTTGCTCAAGGTACTCAATAATGCAAAATGGAACATCCAGCAGTCATCTCGAGTACTCAAGATAAGCAGAACCACCTTATATGAAAAGATCAAGAAATACAGGCTTGAAACTCTCAAAGACTAAATAATAGAATTTTGTTGGAATAGAAATACCCATAATTTAAAAACCAAGAGTTTATATCACTATTAATAGAGAGAAATAAAAGCAATAACTCCTCTTTCACCAAACTGAACATTCTGTTTCATTTTTGGACATTTGCTCTCGCAAGCACGTATTTCTCGGTAGATGATAAGTGATAGGATATTGATACTTAGCTTACTCCTGATTCGTGGCATGGTTCTTGCACCTTTTCTATAGTGAAAATGAAACAAGGAGGAACTATGAAATCGGGACGAATGGTATCAAAAGAGACATTGCTTGATTTTGGAACCATCAAGAAGGATGCTTGCCTTGAATCAAATGAAAAGATCAAGGATATTACACTTACCGTCTTCAGCAACACTGAGTGGATATTACTGGCAAAGCCAAATAGTGGCAATTCATTCTTCAACAGTTTGTTCAAAGATGATTCATCTCCAGTGAGCTATTCTGTCAAAACAAAAGGCTACCATACGAACAATCGATTCTATCCCTTTATTCAGGACGATTACATAATCATCGCATCAGGAGAAAAAACATCAAACGAAGGCTTGGAACTGCAAATTTCATTACGCTTAAATGGCTTGCAGTCAATAAAAAATGGTAGTCATTCTACGAACATTGATTTTATTCTCCTCACCAAGGACAGATACGTACAGAAAATGGATTCTATCGACAATCCCTATTGTTCAACTGAAAGATTGGCAAAAACACATGTTTGAGGACACGTAAGGGAGTATAGATATCATGCAAAAATCACGTAAATTTGGTGCCGAAAACTTGCTCAATAAAAAACTGATGGTTGTCCTCTTTCGGTGGATAATCATACTCATTTCGGCAATATTGCTCTATTACAAAAGAGGTGTATTTCAAATCGATGACCCTGCCGTTATGTTGCTTATTTTTCTCATATGTTCAAATGGCATCCTGATTTTCATCAAACAACACTTTTTTGAGCAACCAAAATATCTTTTTCTTATTCTTTTTGCCGATATAATTTCTATTTCTGTTTTGTTCAGGTTTATGTCCTCGGAAAACCATTTGTACATTGTATTTTTTGCAGTACTATTCATAAGTTCCATATCACAGAATGTTAAATGGAGTTTACTTATCGCATTTATTGCAACTACTTTTTACCTTTCTATAATCTCCCTGGGCAAAACATCCATCTGGACAGTTCTCATTACAAACCCTGAAGTTTCGATTAAAATCCCCTTCATCTTTCTTACCGCAATCTGGACCAGTTTCTGGAGCGAACAATACAGAAAGAAGAAGGAGGAGGAGGAAAAAACAAAGCAATTTAACAAGGAATTGGAGCAGGGGATACGGATTGCAATAGAGAAAGAACGCAGAGTGTCACAAGACCTGAAGAAAATGAAGGAATACAGCGAAAATATACTCAAAAGCCTTAATTCCGGCATTATTGTTGTTAATAGGCACGGAATCATCACCACAGCCAATCCAAAAGCAAAGGAAATTATTGATCCGCAATTCTGCAACCTGATTGGAAAACAGTACTCTGAAATTGGGGAGTTTGAGCCATTTATGGATATCCTCAGAACAGGACTTCAAAGAGGAAGAAAAAATGGGATTCATGAAATAGTACTCAAGAACGGCAAAATCCTTACTATGACATTTTCACCGCTACAAGAATCTGATAAGGCAAGTGGAGTAACCTTTGTT
>SOKD01000053.1 GCA_004376305.1 Candidatus Cloacimonadota bacterium
TAGGCACACTGAGAATCATTTTTGTATCAAAAGGCATGAGATTTTTGGCGCCGGTTCTTGGGTTCTTTGAGGTTATCATTTGGCTCCTGGCTATCGGTCAGATAATGCAAAATCTTAGCAATGTGGTGAATTACGTTGCCTATGGGTGCGGTTTTGCCCTGGGTAATTTTGTAGGTATGTATCTTGAATCAAAATTATCGCTCGGATTCGTCATACTGAGGGTGATTACACGCAGATCCGCTACCGAATTGATTGAGTACTTTAGGGGTTGCTCCTACAGATTCACCATAGTTGCTGCGGATAGCGATGAGGGTCCTGTGAATATCATATACATGCCCTTGCGGAGGAAGGATGTACGGGATATAATCAAAAATATTAAAGAGTACAATCCAAAGGCATTCTACACATTGGAGGATGCCAGGCATGTGAGCGCGAATGTCGGTCCCATGCCAACTGTGAAACCTCATCGGTACAGAAAATACCGTATTTTACCCCAGTCGAAAAAGAAGTAGTGTGGAAAGCAAGAGTTGAGGGATAAAGGCCGAGCAGCACGTAAAGAAAGGAGTGAGTCATGGACGTTCTTAAAAGAGGAGTCAAAATCCAGAAACCGCCCGTCCTGTTCAAGGAAGCACAAACCATTGTTAAAGAGATCGAGAAGATACTGCAAAATGACATTATATGCTATTGGAATTCACCGGGAGGCTCGGTATGCGATAACGATGTGATTGGTTTTTTGTGAGGTGCTGACCAAGACGAAGGTGAGCGATACACTCTACCTCTTCATCAAATCCTTTGGCGGCAATGGTTGCGCATCGTTGCGGATCATTAATCTGCTCAGACGGTACGTGAATAAGATTATTGCGCTTATTCCCCTGGAATGTGAATCGGCAGCTACCATGCTTGCTTTGGGGGCAAACGAAATCCACATGGGTGCGATGGCATACCTTACTGCAGTTGATACATCGCTTACGCATCGCTTATCGCCTGTGGATAAGAATAATGCATCTGTAAGTGTTAATCAGGATGAGTTGGGCAGGGTAATAAAATTATGGAATGAAGAGAAACAGACGGGAGAGGGCAATCCGTATCAGGCACTCTTTCCCTATGTTCATCCACTTGTCATCGGTGCAGTCGATAGAGCAAGCTCACTTTCCATAAAGCTCTGCAAGGAGATCCTCTCCTATCATATGACGAATGAACAAGAGGCAGAGCAGATCAGTAATAAGCTGAATTCTGACTATCCGTCCCATACCTATCCGATCACCTTTCATGAGGCGAAGCGGATAGGATTGCAGGCAAAGCCCATGGACCCCAAGATTGATGAACTGCTACTTAAATTGAGTGGATTGTATTCAGAAATGGGACAGAAAGCACAGACCGATTTTGACGAGTTCAACTATCATGACAATGAAATTCTCAATATCATCGAAGGGAGTGATATCCAGTTTTATTATCAAGTTGACAAGGACTGGCATTACAGAATAGAGGAACGGAGATGGGTCGCACTCAATGATAATAGCTCCTGGCGTCGGATGGAAATAGTAAATGGGCAGCTAGAAGAGGGCATTCATCACATCAGGTAGTGCTCATTTATGCGGTCCATCCGCCCTTGAAAAAGGGGCTCTTAAGGAGGAGATGTGGAAAATAAGAAAAGAATATTTTCAGAATTGCTTCATGAGATCAAAAAAATCATTGAAGGTGGATCGGAGAGAGATTTGAAGTTACAATCCGTATGCGTATTACTGAAAGACAAGGTACCCTATTATGATTGGACAGGTTTCTACATTGTTGAAAATATAAATAAAAATGAACTCGTTCTTGGACCTTTTGTTGGAGAACCAACAGAACACAAGAAAATTACTTTTGGTCAGGGTATTTGTGGTCAGGCAGCGCAGCTTAAGAAAACGTTCGTAGTGCAGGACGTCACCAGGGAAACGAACTATCTCTCCTGCAATTTGAAGGTGTTGTCAGAAATTGTTGTTCCAATACTTAAAGATGCTGTCATTGTTGGAGAACTGGATATTGACTCACATACCCTTGCACCTTTCTCGGATGAGGACCGGAAGTTTCTCGAAAATACTTGTAGTATACTCTCAAATATATTTTGAGAGTAGCAATCGTTGTTATGGAGCTCTTGCCTTTCAGCGGTTTTCATCACTTTGTTTCAATTTATGAAATGAATAGACAATCAGGTACGTGAGAAAAATAAAGAAACCAAAGCAGAGTGAGAAAAGGACTGCCTTGGTATTGAAGAGGTCTACGATTATCGTCTTAATCGTCTGAAGTGGCTTGGTTAAGATATTCCAGCTATTAAGTCTTACGAAGCGTCCCAGGTAAATTCCATATCCTCCAACAAGACTCGCAATGGTGACAAATATCCAACCAGAATATTTTTTGAATGTTTTTCTGAAAAGATTATGGCAGATGACCAAAGATATTAATCCAATGAGATGTCCAATAAAGGCAAATGATGAGTTGAGGACAATATCATACCAGAGTATTGCATTGTTCGTCAGGATCGTATGGTTTTGATTGATGGAAGGTGGTACCCTGATAACGTGAATGAAATCAGTTAATATATACGGTGCGTTCGGGTAGAAAAGGAGCCATACAAATCCGATAGTCACCATTGAAATCCTCAATCTTTGCTCGCTGTGAACTTTGCGGTATACAAAGTTCATTACATTTGAGATTATATAGGGTATCCATGCCAGAAAGAGGTTCCATATAAGAAAGGAATACCGGTAACTGTTCGTTAATGCAATCCGCAACGTGAGAAGGAAGAAACATCCGATCGATGAAACCATGAAGATTGCAGAAAGTTGTCGTAACAGCTGCTGAGAATATAATGATCGTTCTTGATCACTCATAGCAGTTTTTGCTTGTTTGAATAATGCTGAGAAGCACTGCCCAGTATTCGTACTGTCTTTTCATGTTTTAGTCAGAATGGCAACGATTTTTTCAGCGGATGTGCCGTTACCAAAGGGCTGCTTCCATTTTCTTCTTTTTTTCAACATTATTTTTACAGCATGCATAATGGTTTGCCGTTTGCAGCCCCCAAGAATATTTGATCCTATTGCAATGGTTTCAGGACGTTCCGTATTATCCCTGAGCGTTACACAGGGGATATTGAGTATGCAGGATTCTTCTTGAATTCCTCCTGAATCTGTAAGAATAAGTTGTGCATTGGATTGTAGTTTTAGGAAATCGAGGTATCCAAGTGGTTCAAGAAGCCTAAGTTTTTTTGTGCTCTTCAGATTTTTCAGGAGTTTGAAATCTTTCAATCTGTTTTTTGTCCGTGGATGGACGGGAAAAATAATGAGATATTCTTTACACAGTTCTATGACAGCGCTGAGAATTTCCTTCAGTCTTTGTTTATTTTCGAGGTTCTCCGCACGGCGCAGTGTCAGGAGCATAAAATGGTCCCCTGCAATGGCAACTTTGGTTAAAATTTTCGATTTCCGTTGTGCACGTCTGCGGTTTCTAATTATCGCATCGACAATGGTATTTCCGGTTATGTAAATCTTCCTTGCATCAATGCCTTCATTTAGAAGGTTTTCTTTCGAGATATGTGTTGGAGCGAAGAGGTAATCAGAAATATGATCAGTGAGAATTCTGTTTATCTCCTCCGGCATTTCCCGATAAAAGCTTCGTAACCCGGCTTCTATATGTCCGACCTGAATACGAAGTTTTGTTGCAGCAAGGGCAGCTGCCAGGACAGAGTTTGTGTCACCTTCAACAAGAACGATGTTCGGTTTTATCTTGATGAGAACCTTTTCGATTCTCATGAGAATTTTTCCCGTTTGTTCTCCATGTGTACCACTACCAACTCCCAGCAGGAAATCAGGCTCCTGCATATGGAGGTCAGTGAAGAAGATTCTATCCATAACAAGTGAGTAATGTTGTCCCGTATGGATGAGGACATATTTGGTTCTTTGTCTCTTTAGTTCGGATAGAATGGGCGAAACCTTGATGATTTCAGGTCTTGTTCCGAGGACAACGGCTATAACAGGTTTTTTCATACAATAACAAACTCAATACTAAGCCAATGGGTAAGAAAATGAAGTTACTTTCTTTTTCTTTTTAAAAGCGTGAAGATTGTACGAACAATCAAAATAGAGTCAAGTTTGAATGATGCATTCTCCAAATAGTATCGGTCAAACTTTACTTTTTCTCTTACATCTTCAATTGAGCTGTCGTATTTATGTTCCAGTTGCGCAATGCCTGTCAATCCAGGCTTAACCGCATGCCGAACGATATATCCATCTACCTGATTTTTGAGTTTTTTTACAAAAATCGGACGTTCTGGTCTCGGTCCGACAAGGCTCATATCATTCTTAAGAACGTTAATCAGTTGTGGTATTTCATCTATATGCGTTGCTCTTAATATTTTACCAGTGCGCGTCACTCTTGAATCGCTTTTTCCATTTGCCCAGACAGGTCCGGTTTTTTTCTCCGCTTTATGAATCATTGAGCGGAATTTTATTATATTGAATATCTTTTCATTTTTTCCAACACGTTCCTGCAAGTAAAAAACAGGACCTTTTGTATCTACCTTTATTATCATTGGAATGATGATAAAGAGTGGTGAAGCGATAATCAAGAAAAGGAAAGAAAAAACAACATCGATAATTCGTTTTAGAAAACCATACCAACCATCAATGGGTGCCTGTCTCAGGACGAAAAAGGGCATTCCATTTAAATCAAGTGCATTCACTTTTGATATCATTATTTCAAAAATATCTGGTACAAAGAGAAAATTAATATGTAGGTCTCTGCAGTGAAGAAGAACCTCTTTAATTTCCTTGTATCGTTCGAAAGGAAATGCTGTAATGACAAACTCAATATCGTTTTTTCTTACCTTTTCAGTAATTCCTGCAAGTTCAAGGTTGAATGGTTTGCTGGTGTTACTCTGTTTTTTCTCAATGATCTCAATAATCTTAAAACCAAGTTCCTTATCCTTATTGATTACATCAATTGTTTTTTGCAGAATTGGATTCTCTCCTATAACAAGTATACGGCTGAGAAGCTTTCCTTTGCTGAAGAGGTATGTTTTCAATGCTCGAAAGCTAAGTTTTTCAGTTGTAACAAAAATATGAATGAGAAAAAATGCGAAAATAAGCGAGATTCTTGAAAAAGAGAAAGGTCTGTAGAAAAAACTCATTGCAAGTGCGATAGTTGTGGAAATAACCGTATTCCTGAATATGTCATAAAATTGCTCTGGAAGTGGGTAAATTTTCTTTGTGTCATAAGAACCAGCGAAGTATCCCACTAATATCCATACAATTATAATCTGGAACGAAAAGAGCATGAAAAATCTGAATGATAGTATAGGTTTCTGTATATGAAAGATGGTTTCGGAGAATCTCAGCCAGTAAGCAAATGCGAAAGCAGCCAGGAGGGCAATAAGATCAAGCATAATTGCAGTTAAAAAGAATGAGGTGTCCTTTGCTCCACTTTTCATGAAAATGGATTATAGACCCAAAAAGGGAATTATTCAAGAAAAAAAAGATGTTTTCATCTTCAATGCGGATGGCAAAACAGGCTTTATTTTTTTCCCGCACCTCATTATTGTTTTTTTTCTTGCGGTTTGTTCCGCGATGTTAATCTCCGCATAGTAAACGCCGCATGTTTGAGGATTAATCAATCATTTGTTTTATTGGTTGACGAAAACATCGAAGAAATTCTTTGGGTTGAATAATAACAGAAAATGATTATCTGCATAACTCACTTTTGCAAAATGGCGCTCAGTATGCAACCATTTCTGATA
>SOKD01000183.1 GCA_004376305.1 Candidatus Cloacimonadota bacterium
ACCAAACCCTTCACCAGGATCATTTTCATACGGTATAGTAGGCACAACAATCACATCAAAATCCACCATGTATTTCGCCGCATTGGGCATTAACCCCGTCAGAATTATTTGACCACTTATTCCAAGCTCTTCTATGAGAGCATGCAATCTCTCCCATTCCCGGTTCGAACTTTCACCCGTTGGACCACCTACAAGCACGAAGCAGACATTTGGTTGTTTTTCTAAAATCTTCGGAATAGCTTCAATAAAATATCTGAATCCTTTACGTGGCAGAACTGCACCGAAACTACCCACGAGAAATTTATCTTGTGGTATATCGTATTTTTTTCTAAACCTTTCCCCGACTCTTCTTTGATTCGCAGATAGTTCAATCCCATTATAAACGACTTGGTTGGTCCGCTGGAAATACTTAGGTAAAGTACGTTGAACAAATCCGCTAATACTTATGCTTGCCGTTGCTTTGCTCCGCAACAAACACATCAGAAAGTGTGGCAGACCGGTAAAAATATATGGCCCATGCCAGTGCCATACTACTTTTATACCGGTCAAATACCCTATAATAGCAGCCACAATGTGATTATGTGTGACATGGGTATGTATAATATCCGGGCGATACTTCCGAACTAATTTTGCAACAGCGAAAATTATTCTCAAATGGCGTACAAATTCTGTGCATATTCGGCGTATAGACCTCCACCCACGGAGATTTTTCAACGCCAGAGTGGGAGAAAACCCTAAAGAATGTATTATCGCACCCGAATCGGCAAGTTCCCCTAAATATTGCACCTTGTCTGTTGCTATAACGTACACAACAAATCCGTCCCGACGAGCCAACCGGGGGACTATCTGACAAATAAAAGCACCTCGCCCATAAGCCTCCGACCCAGTCACCAGCCAGCATACTTTTAATTTCTCTTTTGAGCTGCAGTCCATCTGTTACTGACCTACAATCACAATTTTTTACACTCTCCGGTCGAACCGAATTCAAGAAGACCGAAAAAAACACCAGAATGTTTATTTAAGCGGTATAGCAGCAACGATAAAACCTTTACTGGGAATGGTCCCAAGGATTTTTACAGAAAGCATTTGACGTATATCATCGCGCATGTTTTCCCAATGAGATAATTCATCACGCAGCTTTTTAGCAATATCAGCCATAAGAGAATTTCTTCCAAAACAATTTTGCTAATCTATCAAGGACCTTACCAATTAATTCCATGGCACAACAGGTGCTCCGCTAACCTTATCTTTTTTAAGAGCCAGCATCTTCTCGACTTCTCCAACCTCCATTTTCATTCTCTCTTCCCAGGTTTTTAGTTCCAAGCCTCGCCGACGGGCGCCTTCGCCGAGTCTGGCTCGCTCAGCAGGGTCTCCTACAATTCTCAATAACGCCTGCGAAAGGGCTTCAACACCATCGTATTTTTTCACCACAACCGCGTTGATACTGTCCGTAAGTAAATCCGTGGTTCCTCCAACATCGCTGGTAACAATACATTTACCACAAACACATGATTCTATCATCGAATTGGAAAGATTTGAAAGGTCGTAAAACGCAACATATATGTCACACGCATTGAGATAATCCATCACCTCAGAGTG
>SOKD01000001.1 GCA_004376305.1 Candidatus Cloacimonadota bacterium
CTCAAAGGTGAATCGCAAAATATTGGAATAGCAAGGCTAACTGTCAAGAGGCTTGCAGAGGAATTTGCCGATAGCCTTTTATAGTTAATGCATTAACCACTCAGAGCGTATCTGATCTATACATTATGAAAGGGTAAGCCGGAAGTAACTGTTGTCACATCGGTTATTCTTGGTCAGATTTATCCGGCATATGAAGCACAGGCATTGATGAATCTGTATGATTCTCGATTTCGTCAGCTTTTGGTGATAAAACGCAAGGCTCCTGCATTTTATTGTCTGGTTCTTGTTTCTGCGTCATTCATTGCTGCTTTCTTTACTACTTTGTCATTACTGCACATTGCTGTCCTGTTGCTTTTTCTCCTTCTCCTTCTCTTTTTTTTGTACCTTTTTCTCCATCTTCGATTTTTCATTATTATTGATATTGTGTTAATCGGTGCACTGATACTATCGGGCATGCTTGCATTTAATACAAGATATCTCTATCCTGTACTTGATAAAAAAATAGAAACTCAAAAGCAGCACCACGGAATGATTCTCAAAAGTCCCATCAACAACAAAAATAACATCAGTTTTATCGTGCGTTTGATTGACAGGAAAAGGCGTATGTATACTCCTTATGCGGTTAAAGTGTTTACAGACGAGTTGTTGGATGATTTAAGATGCGGGGATATTATATCGTTCTCAGGAAAGATTAAGAGACCTTCCAATGCTCGTAATCCCGGTGGTTTCATGTATTGTGATTTTCTTTGGCGCCAGGGGGTGCAATATGTATCATACGTTCATGCTGGAGATATTGATCGAGTGGGGATGGTGCGGAGTAATTATATTACAAGAAATTTGATTTTTCCATTTAAAAAGCATTGCATAAAAATATCAGACAGGTATCTTGGTGCCGTCCATAGTTCTTTGCTTCAGGGGCTCACGGTGGGAGAACGTGGCAAAATACCAGCGGAGATCAAGCACATTTTCTCCGACGCAGGCATTATCCATGTCCTCGCAGTGAGCGGTCTTCATGTGGGTATACTCTCTTTTTTCCTCTTTATTCTTCTGAGGAGTGTGCATGTACCGTTTCGCATGGCACTTTTTCTAACATGCATTGCTCTCATCTTCTACGTGCTTCTCATCGACCTTCGTGCACCGGTGGTCAGGGCAACCTTGATATTTATCTGTATTATGCTTGGAATGCTCAGTCAAAGACGGATCATACTGCTCAACATCATTGCAGTTTCTGCTCTTGTTATTCTTGCATTCCGTCCTCTTGATCTGTTTGATATGGGATTTCAACTATCCTATGCTGCTACATTTTCCATTGTACTCTTTCAGAAGAAGATGAGTGATGCATTAACGGGAAGGATGCAACCGATAAGGAATTTACGGAGGTACATAATCATTCCGTTTACAGTTTCTTTGTCGGCTCAGTTGGGAGCAGCACCTATCGTGGCATATTATTTTTTCAGGTGTTCTGTTATTGCTCCCCTTTCAAATCTTGTAATTATCCCGTTAGTTTCCCTTGCTATTCCATCCGGGTTTTTGATGGTGGCGGTGCATACTCTGCATCCGGTAGTTTCCAGAATATGCGCAGGGACAACGTGGTTTCT
>SOKD01000114.1 GCA_004376305.1 Candidatus Cloacimonadota bacterium
TTTGCAATGTTTCAAAATCGCTTCGAGATTACTCCCTCTCCCTGAAACGAGAATACCAACAGGTAATTTCATCCTATGCTCCCGGGTACAGTTTAGAAATCACATTTTTCTTTGGTAAATGTCTAATCCCCGCGTTCTGCTCTATTTTGTGTTCGGGCATGCATCTTAATATTGCCTTTTTTTACTACCATAAACCGCTGCCCTTGTCAATATCTTATTGCAAATAGCTCTGCATTAAACTCCTGTATACAGACTGCAGTTTCTCGGTTTTTGGACCTGGTATTCCCTTTGCTATCTTCTTATTGTCAATTCGAATAACCGGTAACACTTCGGAAACGGTACTGGTAAGAAACGCTTCATCGCAAGCCTTATACTCATTCATATAGAGACGCCGCTCGGTAATCTTCATGTTTACCTGTTTTGCGATTTCAATGACAATTGCTCTTGTGACACCCGGAAGTATATTATCCTCTTCGGGTGTTATAAGAACATCTCCTTCAATTGCAAAAATCGACGAGCTTGATCCTTCCGTGAGGTACGTTCCCTTCTCATCGCCCCTTATAAATAATGCTTCGTATGCACCCTTTTTTTTTGCCATCTCTTTTGCCAGAATATTGGGTAATAAATTGATTGTTTTAAGATGACAGTACCCCCACCTAATATCTGGAAAGGTAATCACCTTCACGCCCTTTTCTCGACAGTTTTCTGGCATTTGCCTCAGGGCATTTAAAACCATGAAAAAATTTGGTTTTGTATCTCTGGGAAACTCGTGATACCGCGGTGCCTCACCACGGGTGATTTCTAAATAAAGCTCGCCATCCTTTATCCCGTTCACTTTTACGAGTTTCCTGGCATAATCCAGCAATTCATCTTTCCGGTAAGGAAACGGCATTTCAAGAAATGCAGCGCTTTTTCGCATTCGCTGAATATGCCGATCAAAGAGGAGAAATTTTCCTCCAATACATCGAATAAGTTCAAACAAACCGTCACCAAAACAAAGTCCTCTATCCAGAACACTCAACAGCGGTGCACTCTGTGGATAGAAATACCCATTATAAAATATGTACAGTTCCATAATTTTCTTCCTTGCTCTATTCTAACCCAACTTTTGAGAATGTGCAAGTAATTTAAAGCAAAAGAGAGCATAAAATATGCTCTCTCATGCTCAATTCAGAAATGCGTAATCTATCGCTACGCAAAACCTATTTGATAATAATAACTTTCTTTGTTAGAGAAATGCGTTCTTCATTGCACTGCCCATGAAAATGAAGAAAATAAACACCCTGCTCAATGGAGTTCCCTTGTGTTAAACAAAGCGAATAGCGGCCTTTTCCATAATATCTGTTTCGTGCAGGCTGCGCAACGAGCCTTCCGCTGAGATCATATACGGAAAACGTTACATATCCAGGAAATGGCATATAAAGATCAATTTTATCATGCTGATGTAAAAGGTTTGGACATGAAATAAAATCACGGGTTTGATTACTATCAAATGCATAGAAAGATGGATTTACTTCTTCGTTGCCAAAAACGGCTTTAGGAGGATGGCCTGTGTACTTATACACAAAAATGTTATCGCAACCAATATTATCTCCC
>SOKD01000284.1 GCA_004376305.1 Candidatus Cloacimonadota bacterium
TAAAAAGAATTGAGTGCGTCATAAAGAAATGGGGTCACCGGTTTATTGAAAGGGTTTTTTGTCCCGGAGAAATAGAATTGTGTCAATCAATGAGAAAATCTTCTGTCTGCTTTGCTGCACGGTTCGCCGTAAAAGAAGCTTTTTCCAAGGCTCTCGGAACCGGCATAAGAAAATTGAGTTGGAAAGATATCGAAGTGGCACATAAGAAATCAGGAAAACCATATTTGATTATTCGGGGGAAATCTAAAGAATTACTTGGAAACAGATCATCAGATGTTTCCATATCTGACACTGATAATTTGGCAACAGCAATTGTTATCATTGAATAATGCACGTAACAAAATTCAAGAATGCTCAGCCTCGAATCTATCTCCAAGAGTTATGGGGAACAATTATTATTTTCCGACCTTTCTCTTCACATTAACAATGGAGAAAGAGTCGGGCTTATTGGTCCAAACGGTTCCGGAAAAACAACAATCTTCAAAATAATTACGGGAGAAATCCCGCCGGATAAAGGACTCATTCACTATCCCAAAAATTCAATTATTGGATACCTTCCACAAAATTTTATTTTGATGATGGGTTCATCTGTAATGGATGAGATGTTTCATGGATTTTTAGAACTCAGAAATTTAAGAAGAGAACTTTATGATATGGAACTCCATGGCATGGATACAGAGTACGATGCAAAAAGATATGCGGAAATAAGTAACAGTTTTAAGGAATTGAACGGCTTTTCAATCATTCAGGAAGCAAAGCACATCCTGAGAGGAATGGGATTCAATGAAAGTGATTTTGAAAGGGGAATAAACGAATTCAGCGGGGGATGGCAAATGAGAATACTCCTTTCTCGAATCCTTCTCATCAAACCGGATATTCTCCTTCTCGATGAGCCAACGAATCATCTGGATTTAGAAGCCCTTAACTGGCTGGAGAATTTCCTTACGGGATTTAAAGGCATTGTGATTGCAGTAACTCATGACAGATATTTTCTCAATAAATTCACAAAAAGAATTTGCGAGTTACATAAAGGCGCAATCAAAAATTATTATGGTAGTTATGAAGACTTTCTCTTCGAAAAAGCGCATATAAAAGAATCAGTTAAGAAGAAATATTACGAACAAAACAAGAGAATAAGACAATCAAAACAATTTATTAATAAATTCAAAGCAAGAAAGGATATGAGAGGAAGAGTGCGAAGCAGAATCAAAATGCTCGAGAAAATGGAAAGAATTGAACTTCCCAAAGAAACAAAATCCATACATTTCAGTTTTCCCCAGCCAAAGAGAAGCGGCAGTGTACCGGTAAAGCTCTCAAACATTGTCAAGCAGTACACCAAAAATCACGTCCTTAACGGCGTAGACCTTGCCATCCAGAGGGGAGATTCTATTGGTCTTGTTGGTCAAAACGGAATAGGAAAAAGCACATTGCTCCGCATCCTCGCAGGAGTTGAAGGTTTCAGTAAGGGGGAAAGAACCCTTGGCCATAACGTTTCTATTCAATTCTTTTCTCAAGAGGATGTCACTTTCGAAGCAAAAGGCAAGACGGTGCTTGATGAAGCACAAATAACAGCACCCGAACTTGACCTTTCG
>SOKD01000187.1 GCA_004376305.1 Candidatus Cloacimonadota bacterium
GTCCTGAAAATTAAGGACGATATCGAAGAAGAATTCGGAGTTACCTGCTCAGTTGGGATGGGACCAAACAAACTGCTTGCCAAACTCGCAAGCAGTCTGGATAAACCGGATGGATTTGCCAGAATATTAAAAGAGGATGTTGCCTATCTTGCGGAGAGATTGAAGGTTTCACAGTTATGCGGAATAGGACCAAACCTGAGCGCGAGTCTTGAGCAACTCAACATCATTACCATGAAAGACCTTGGAGAATGCGATGAGCAAATCCTCATTGACAGGTTCGGTGTTACTGGAAGAGCACTCCATCGCATGGGACTTGGAAAGGATTCTACAACCGTTCTTCCCTACTTCCATTATGAAGAGGCGAAATCCATGGGTCATAGTATTACCTTCAGCAAAGATGTAATGGATTTTACAAAAATTAAACGAACACTTCTCTGGCTATCAGAACGTGTTGCAAGAAGATTGCGGAAAGTTAAAATGAGAGGTAAAAAGATTACGGTTTGCATCCGTTACAGTGACTTCACGACCATAAGCAAAGGAAGAACTGTCCTTCAATACATCAATGACGGATATTATCTATACAGGTGTGGACTTGAGATATTGAAATCGTTTCGAGAACCAGGAAGAAAAATCAGACTTGTTGCAATAAGCGCTTCACGCCTTGCAAAGGATATCTATGAACCTGATCTCTTTGAAGATTTCGAGAAACAGGAAAAGCTGGTGAATGCCATTGACAGGATTAACGATAGATTCGGGGAATTCACCATAAAGAGAGCATTTCTTCTGGGAAATATTGTTCGGAGGAAATTATTTTGTCCATTGCATCCGGGGAAAATGTAATGCTTCCTTCTGCTGCAAAAGAAATACGGAGGTACCATGGGCACATTTCCTGATGTTTGGGGAGAAGGAAATCTTTTTGCACTCTCAGGATTTGAAAACAAAACAAACTGGTTGTATCCAGTTGTTGGCACACTTCTTGAAAATAGAATTGGATTTACCATTCATACAGAAAGGGAAAAGACATACTGGATCGCCTTAAGAAGTGGCAATACTACCTCTGAACTGATACACAAACAGTCTTCGAATTGTTTTGACCACTTTACCCCAGACATATTAGCTGGAGACATCCTCTCCCTTCGCTGCGGAATAAAAAACAGTAACATTCATTATCTTGCGGTTCCTCTTTCAGCAAACGAAATACTCATAAGGATCACTCCACTGACAGCACGTAAAAAAGTAACCATATATTTCATCACAAGGATCGTTGCCTGCAAGAAAATTTATTTCACGAAATCTACCTTTACAATAAAAACAGATACAGATTCCGTTTGTATCAGAACAAACAGACGGCCTGACAATTATCTCGTTGTTGATTCAATGGAAGAAGTTGGAAGGATTATTAACGGAAATGTAGAACAACGTGCCCGAAGCTGGGATGGTGATAAGGAAATTCGATATCTTGTTTTATCGAAAACAATAAACGGAAATAATTTTTACGACATAGAAATATCTTCTAAAACACAGAAGGGAAAAAGGCGTACCCCTATCAGAACCATCATTGATGCGAGAAAAAACTTCTATATCTCAAGAAT
>SOKD01000371.1 GCA_004376305.1 Candidatus Cloacimonadota bacterium
CCTCCCCAGGTTCGCCTCATCAGTACCAATAAACGCAATGCTTTCACTTTCCGCATCTACAGATCCCACAAAAACTACGGGAACTCCCTTTTCCGCGGCTTTTTTAAATGCCGGACGCATCGCTGTGGGAGCAATCGGCATGGTGATGATACCGTCGGCACCCGCGACGAGGGCCAGTTCGATCTGGTTCACCATATCCACCGGATCGATTCCCAGGGGTCCCACGTACGAGCCTTCGACACCGAATTCCGCGAGGGCGTCTTCAAATCCTTCCCGAGCAACATCCCAGACGGGGTGCGCAATCAGCGGTGTCACAAATACGATGTTCAGGGGTTTTTCGCCTTCGGCTTCGGTTCCACCGCCCGCAAATACCGCGGTCATGCCAAACAAAAGATTCACCACGACCAGTAAGGTGATAACAACCTTCTTCATGTTTTTTTCCTCCTTGGAAAAGTAATAATATTTTACAAACATACATACGTACGTTTGCTTTCCGCTACAACAGATACTCCAGACTGCAGGGTACCTTGATCTTTTCATTTCCCTCGCTGTATACCGGGGGTCCATTAAATGTGACGCTACCAACTTTTGGCGGACTTTTTTAATGTCCTAAAACAGTGTCAATGCTTGGTGGACTTTGTGAATTAGTTACTTTTTCTGCAACCCCTGTTATCATGGATACGATTTCATTCATGTTGGTCTTTTCTTTGATTCTCTCCCCAATTATCTGGCCGTTTCTCAAGATAATGATTCTGTCAACAAGTTCAAATACATGAGCGATATTGTGACTGATCACGATTATGGAAACTCCAAATTCTACCCTGATCCTCTTAATGAGATCTATGATTTTTCTCTCCTGTTGCACTCCAAGATTGTTGGTGGGTTCATCGAAAATCAGTATCTTTCCTCCCCAGTAAATGGCTCTTCCCACTGCGATGGATTGTCTTTGGCCTCCTGAAAGGTTGTTTACTCCTGCGTTTATATCTTTGAGTGTTACACCCAATCTATCTAATAACTGTACCGTTTCTTTCCTCATATACTTGTAATCAACAAACTGAAACACCTTTCCCAAAAGGTTATCCTTAGGTTTCACTCTTCCTAAAAACAGATTAGCCGTTGCGTCTAAAATTGGTATGACTCCTCCATCCTGATAAACAGTCTCAATTCCATAGGTTCTTGCATCTTTTGGATTACTGATATGTGCCTTTTCTCCACTGATATATATCTCTCCTTCATCTTTCTTGTAAACGCTCGTAATAGTTTTAATAAGCGTTGACTTACCCGCACCGTTATCTCCTACAATTGCGATAATCTCATTCTCATAGAGTTTCATATTTATGTTGTCTATAGCTTTAATTCCTCCAAAATGTTTGCTCAGTTTTTTGGTTTCTAATACTACCTTTTGATTCAATTTCTTCATTCTTTTAAAATATTCGATTGATAGGAAAAGTTATAATCGGATTTATTGAGGTAGAACCTAAAAACGACCATTATTGAGCCGATTATATCTTCCCCCCATTCTCTTTTCTTACTTTTTCTCAGAATAAACTCTTTATTCCATCTTGTCAAGAAAAAAGAAAGGA
>SOKD01000330.1 GCA_004376305.1 Candidatus Cloacimonadota bacterium
TTTCAGATTTTCCAACCCTTTCAATAACATCTAATATTCTGTGAAAAGCATACGTTCCAACCACAGCATCTACTTCCGGAATTTCTTCCAAAATCTCAGCACCATAACGCTGCCCCAGACAACCCGATACAATAATTTTTTTTCCTTTAAGATCACCATATGAGAGTATCTGATCGATTGATTCCTGTTTTGCCTCTTCAATAAATGCACAGGTGTTGATAATGATAATATCCGCACTTCTCGGATCATCGGTAAGCGTATGAAAGCTGAGAAGCCGGGAGGTAATCATCTCACTGTCAACCTCATTTTTGAAACAACCAAGGGTCCTAATAAATATCTTCATTTTGCAAAATGCGAATTATTGTTTCTTATTTTACACATAATTTCGCTTTTTCTGATGTCCTCAGTTTCATTTTCGAATACATCAAAAATAATGCATATAAATGCATGTATGTCAGTAACTTAACAAAACATTTTCCTTTGCTCGTTTCGCAGCTCTGGCACGGTATTTGCATATATACAGAGGAGGAGGCTAAATGAATAAGAACGTTTTATTGATATCGAATGATCCCACATTTGTTTTCATGATGGCAGCGATTATAGAAAACCTTTCGCTACCGCTCCAATCATCACATAATGATGGCAATGTGTGGAATCTAATAAAAAACAAGCAACCACGGATCGTTATCTGGGACGCTGAGCATTCCAACGCCATTGAAGAAATCGACCATGAATTTCACAACCAATTGCCAGGTGATTCACATCTATTTCTCTTCTCCGATGCCATTTCCAGGCTAAGCCATTTGAAGAACCGTAGATTACACCTCTTCCCAAAACCTTTCAGCCCAAAAGAGATTTCTTGTCTATTAAGGGAAATAACTAGCTGATAAATATGCACTTACATCTCATAGATTAGAATCGTTGTTACTTGTTTCTCTTTTCAATTCCCCCTTATTATCAACAAGACTATTCAGTATCCTCGTCCAGCTGTCCGAATTCCTCTGATTTCCTCTTCATGAATTTTACCAGACTTTTATTGAATATTAGCGGTGTATCAATGGCGTAGAGCTTTAAGAGATGCTCAAGTGCAACCACCTCACTGAGAACAGAGATATTCTTTCCAGGAACAAGCGGAATAACTTTATACGGAATTTTCACCCCAAGAATTTGCTTTGTCTTTTCTACAAGCCCCGTCCTTTCAATATCCGACTTCTCACCCCACCTGATAAGCTCTACTTCTATTTCTACTCTCTTTTGAAGCCTTGTTGCACGGACCCCAAATATCTTCGCAAGATCGACAATTCCTATACCTCTGATCTCAATATGAGCATGGAAGAAATCGACTGGTTCTTTGCCCTCCCCCATGAGTAGATCCCTTGACCTCTTCGTTACCTTTACAATATCATCGGCAATAAGCCTGTGTCCCCTTTGAACCAGATCAAGAGCTGTTTCACTTTTTCCTATCCCGCTCTTTCCAGTAAAGAGAATGCCAATGCCATAAACATCAACAAGCGTGCCATGAATATACAGATAAGGCGCGGTCTTCCTCTCAATATAATCAAGAATCCTGTGCACAAGTTCACACTTGATTGCATTCGAGACAAATAATGGTATCTTCTTACTCCTGCACAACGCAGTGAGTAATCGAGGAGCAGCAAGATTATCTGAAATTATTATACAGGGAATATGGTAACCGGTTAATCGCTTTAATGCCTTTTCAAACGCTTCCTTCTTCAACTGGTTTATGAAACTGATTTCCTGCATTCCTAACACCTGTATCGCAGTGTCATTAAAATGACTTTTATAACCTGCCAGAACGAGCCCCGGACAAATGATGTAATTGGTCTTTACTAGCCTATCTTCACCTTCAACTCCACTTATATTCTTGAGCTCAAGTTCTTTTTTCTTTTCATCAAAAAACGTCTTTACAGAAAGTTTGTCTCTTCTTACTTTCATCCTTTTCTTCTCCCGTGGTATTTTCCTATATGTTTTTTAATGCGTGCTTCCATCTTCGAAATACTCTGTTCAATTGCCTTTGTTAGGTCGTAATCCTCTCCTTTTGTTGTTATCAAGGACTTATCAACTCTCATCTTAATTTCTGAAGATTTCCTGCGGCTGTTCTCTTCAAGAATTACCTCAACACCAATGATCCTGTCAGTATATTTACTGAATTTTTCCAATTCCTCTTCAATCATCACCTTTAATGTATCTGATAGCTTGAAATGACGAGATGTTATTGCAACCTTCATCTCTCCCTCCCTTTTCTTTGTTAATTTTAGATCCTGTCTCCTCTGGTTATAATTGTATCTTTTTTCCAGTATCTATCATCCCTGTGCGGATAATCAACAATGAAATGAAGACCCCTTGATTCCTTCCTCATAAGAGCTGATCGTATAATGAGTTCTGCTACTTGAGCCATATTCCTTAATTCAATCAGTTCAGTGAAAATCTGTGTACTACTGAAAATCCTCTCCACCTCCTCTTTTATGGTTATCACTCTTTTCAGGGCTTCAATCAGCCTGCTTTCACGCCTGACAATTCCTACATAATCCCACATTATCTTTTTAATTATCTCTCTATTGTGAACAACAATCATCTTCTCTGCCCTTTTTTTTCGTTTCCTCATGAACATTGGAACCTTCCTGGTAGAAAATGTGAGATTCGGGAGCTTCCTCTGTGCATCCCTGAATGCGCGCTCAGAAAAGACAAGAGCTTCAAGCAAAGAATTGCTGGCAAGTCTATTTGCACCATGGACACCTGTATACGCCGCTTCTCCTGCTGCATAGAGACCTTTGAGTGTGGTTTTTGCGTCAGAATCGGTGGCAATGCCACCGCAAAGGTAGTGAGCTGCCGGAACAACAGGGATAGACTTATTCTGGGGGAAAATACCCCTATCAACAAGAACATTGTAAATGGTTGGGAAACGATTCTTAAATCTTCTGCGTCCTATTGGGGAGGTATCAAGCAGTACATATTTGTCTCCGCTCTTCTTTATCTCTGTATCAATTGCGCGCGCAACAATATCCCTGGGAGCAAGTGATTTTCGGGGATGGTACTTTTCCATGAATGTCTTTCCATCTACAGTCCTGAGAAATGCACCTTCTCCTCTCACCGCTTCAGATATGAGAAAAGCTCTCTCTGTTTCCCCTCTTTCATAGAGTGATGTAGGATGAAACTGGATAAATTCCATATTGGCAACCGGAACTCCAGCCCGAAATGCCATTGCAGTTCCATCCCCGGTGGCTATCGAAGGATTTGTTGTATGCAGATAGAGCTGTCCTGCACCTCCTGTTGCCAACAAAGTCATGCGGGAAACAACCGGGTTGACATTCCACGATTTATTTTCATATATGTACGCACCACAGCAGCGTTTGTGCTCCTTCCTCGAATCTATTGTGAGGTCGACAGCAACATGATTCTCAAGCATCTCAATGTTTTTATCCGCTTTTAATGCATTGAGAAGAGCTGTCTCAATCGTCTTCCCTGTCAGGTCTTTTGAGTGAACAATCCTTCTTTTTGAATGTCCACCTTCCATTCCAAGATCAAGGGCTTTCTTTGCTCTCCGTGAGACCTTTTTTGAGAACTGAACACCAAAATCCATCAACTCCTGGACAAGATGAGGGCCTTCCCTGACCATAATCTCAACCACCCCTGTTTTCGAAAGACCATCACCAGCTTTCAGTGTATCTTCAATATGTAAATCAAAACTATCATCAGGGGAAAAAACACTGGCAATCCCCCCCTGTGCATAGTTCGTATTTGCATCGCTCTTTTCTTTTTTGGTAACAATAAGAACCGTGCCCTCTTTTGCAGCTTTGAGTGCAAATGTTAATCCGGCTATCCCACTCCCGATAACGAGAAAATCACACTTTATCATTTTTTATGAACAAAACCTGTCTTTCCTAGAATGAAAAGACAGGATTCTAATTGACATATTCACTTATTACCATTCTTAATTAAATATAGTATGCGAAGAGAAAAAAGTCAAGAGAAATATCAATTGCAGAGTACGCAGAGAAGATATTTATTGCCCAACACAGTCACTGTTTAGTCACGGATTATACCAAACTAAAGAAGATTCTCAAAGAGCAAAGTCATCCTTAATCCAAAACCAAAAGAGCTCAATCCCATTACACAATTAATGCAGATAATCACTGTAATCAGATCTTCCTTGGACTTGTAGAAAATTAAAAACATATTGACACAGAAATTGTGTCGTGGTATAAAATGCAAAAAAAGGAGGTTATCGATGAAATCCCTAAATGCAATTCTTGAATCAGAAGCAGAGATACCGCTGAAGAAAAATGGTGGAAATGAACGATACCTTGTCTTTTCGCAACCATTTCTTCTCATGTTGAGAGAGAAAGGAAGAACCTATCCCCTTCTCGCGATCTGGATCAATAATCCGGAATTGTTTGAAAAGTAAGAAAAGAAAGAATAAAAAGATTGCTCAAAGACTATTGAATATGGGGAGAGAAAGATGAAAATCTGGTTAGTATATGCGACACTCTGTACCTTTATGTGGGGTCTCTGGGGTTTTCTGGGAAAAATGGCATCAAGGTCAGTTACTTCAAAAAACCTTATATTATTGGGTGTTCTGGGAGGACTTATCATCTACCCTCTGTACTTTCTCCTGTTTCACAAACACTTCACGTTTAGTTGGAAAAATCCCGACTTCTACTTCGCGGTAATCGGCGGAATTCTCGGGAGTTTGGGAGCCATCTTCTTCTACCTGGCACTTTCAAAAGGCGAGGCTTCACGAGTGGTGGTTACCACAGCAATGTATCCTGTATTGACCGTTCTCCTTTCTTTCCTTATCTTGCGGGAAGGAATTTCGCTGTCTAAGATCGTGGGTATCGTATTTGCTCTGGCAGGCATTTTTTTCTTATCAAGGTAAATACGGTTAGATTTCTCTATTTTTCTTGACGATTTCCCTTTTCTGTGTTATAGATTCTCATACGTATGAATATTTGTATTTTTGAAGATGATAAATATCCTAACCTCTTCCCTCTTGCCCTTTCACGTCCTGTTTTCGAATTAAGAACAGGCACTCAAACGATCAGAGAAAAGATAAGTCGATATTTCCCGAATGATAGCATTTTTCTTATGGCAAGAGACTATCTTATCGATATCTTAAAAGAATCAATTGAAAATGTCTCTTTCTCAATACCATCTGAGCCCGCTGTGTTCATAAACGGAAGGATTATTCCCGATGAGTCTCTCATGCATTCGATATCGCAATTGAATAAGGGAGAACTCTTATTCACTGATTCCACTCTCATTGCAGCGCGTGTCCTTGATGGAAATGAGTTTTGCAAAAAACTCCAGGAGGGTGATTTTAGCGAGTTTGCAAGGAAAGAGATACCTGCAAAAACCATATTGTACCTATGGGACCTCATACAGCTCAATGGTGAGGAGATAAATAAGGAATTTGCACTATTTGGAAACACAATTAAGAGTAAAACTAATGCATGCATACTCAACAGAAACCAGGTTTATATTGCCAATGATGTACACATAATGCCGCAGGTAGTCATCGATGCAACTGATGGACCTGTTATTATCGATGCGGGGACAACGGTGATGCCTCACGGTTACCTGAAAGGACCCTTATACGTCGGAAAACAATGCCTGATAAAGGCAAATGCAATACTATATGGTCCAACCTCTATTGGTGATGGCTGTAAGATCGGCGGAGAAGTTACAGA
>SOKD01000222.1 GCA_004376305.1 Candidatus Cloacimonadota bacterium
TAATCGATTTGAAAGTTCTCAGGTAGAAATCGAGACGCTATAAACTCACCCCGGAAGAAATGGTTGAATTGAGGAAGATTGAGAAGTTGGTTAGAGCGGAGAAAAAAGGATTCATTAATAAGAGAGATAAATTTTTAGTTGAACTTCTGCAGGGAAAGAAGTGCAGTGGGACTGTTAAGGATTCGAAAGGGAAGATTGTTTTTCAAAAAGGAAAAAAGATAACCGAAGAAAAATGCAAAAAGGTAAACTTTGGTAATCTTGTTTTTCCGGAAAAAGCAGTTTATGGAAAAGTTAACATCAATGGGATTTATGAGAAATACAATGATCATATCGAGAAGCTGAATGTTTTCTACAGGCGTAAAAAAGAAAACAAAATTAGTGGTGATGAACTACCGTATGGTGTGATTGAAAAGATAAAGGTTTTTATTGCAGAAAGAAGACGTCTCTCTGTTGGGGATAAGCTCTCAGGACGTCATGGCAACAAAGGAGTTATTGCGCGGATTGTACCTGAGGAGGATATGCCTTATATGGAAAATGGAACACCTGTTGATATTATATTGAATCCACTGGGAGTTCCATCGAGAATGAATCTGGGGCAGATACTGGAAACGCATCTCGGATGGGCAGCACAAACACTTGGCTATAAGGTGGAAACTCCAGTGTTCGAAGGAGCAACAGTGGATGAGATTAAAACTGAACTTAAAAAGGCTCAACTCTCTACAGATGGGAAAACGGTATTATTCGATGGATTCACTGGTGACCCTTTTAAGAGCAAAGTTACTGTTGGTTATGCATACATAATGAAGCTTTCCCATATGGTTGATGATAAAATACATGCCCGAAGCAGTGGTCCCTATTCGCTTATCACACAGCAACCACTTGGCGGAAAAGCCCAATTTGGGGGACAGCGATTTGGAGAAATGGAAGTATGGGCACTTCAGGCTTATGGGGCTGCATATACATTGCAGGAGATCTTAACAGTAAAATCCGATGATGTAAGTGGGAGAACACATCTTTACGAATCTATTATAAAAGGTGAAAATCTTCCAGAACCAGGACTTCCTGCTTCTTTCAACGTTTTAATTAAGGAGTTGCAAGGGTTGTGTCTTGATATTGAGCTTGGAAAGGATAAAATTTAAAGGGGGTATGTCAATTGTTAATTGGAATGCGGTACAAAAATGTGACTCCGAAAGAGTTTGATTTTATAAAGATAAGACTTGCATCTCCTGAAACAATTAAAAGCTGGTCCCATGGTGAAGTGACAAAACCAGAAACCATTAATTATAGAACACAGAAGCCAGAGAAGGACGGACTATTCTGCGAGAGAATATTCGGTCCTGTAAAGGATTACGAATGCAGCTGTGGTAAGTACAAGCATGTAAAATACAGAGGTGTGGTTTGTGAGCGTTGTGGTGTGGAAGTGACGCTTTCAAAGGTGAGAAGGGAACGGATGGGACATATCGAACTTGCTGTTCCTGTGGCGCACATTTGGTTCTATAAAACAATCCCTTCCCGTATCAGTTACCTTCTTGGTATTTCGCCGAAAGTGGTACAGAGAGTTCTTTACTATGAGTCCTATGCAGTAATTGATCCCCAGAATACCCCATTGAAAAAAGGTGAACTGGTCAGTGAATCCGAGTTTTCAAAACTGTCCCTTGAATATCCTGATGGTTTTGTTGCGAAGATGGGAGCAGAGGGCATATTTGATCTTCTCATTGGATTGGATCTCGATGAAATATCAGCGAAACTAAAATCGTACCTTAAAATCGAAACATCTATTGCAAAAAGAAAGTCTATCCTTAAAAGGCTAAAAATTACCGAGGCTTTTCGATTGTCAAAGAACAAGCCTGAATGGATGATTCTGAGGGATATACCGGTTATTCCTCCTGATCTAAGGCCTCTTGTTCCACTTGAGGGAGGTCGCTTTGCCACGTCTGATTTGAATGATCTTTACAGACGGGTTATTACAAGAAATAATAGATTAAAGAACCTGATTGAAATAAAGGCACCTGATATTATTCTCCGAAATGAGAAACGTATGCTGCAGGAAGCAGTTGATGCATTGCTCGATAATACGAGACGATCGCGTCCAATTAAGGGTAGGGGAAACAGACCCTTGAAATCTCTTTCAGATGCTTTGAAAGGAAAGCAGGGAAGATTCAGACAGAATTTGTTGGGAAAGCGAACTGACTACTCAGGAAGGTCAGTTATTGTTGTTGATCCCACTTTAAAATTGGAGCAGTGTGGTCTTCCAAAAATAATGGCTCTTGAGCTTTTCAAGCCATTTATCATTAGAAAACTTGAGCAGCGTGGATACGCGCAGAGCGTAAAGGGGGCAAAACGATTATTATACAAGAAATCCCCTGAAGTCTGGAATATACTTGAGGAGATTGTAACAGACCATCCTGTTCTTTTGAACCGAGCTCCAACATTGCACCGTCTTGGTATTCAGGCATTCAATCCTGTGCTTGTTGAAGGAAAGGCGATACGTATCCATCCCCTTGTGTGTGTACCTTATAATGCAGATTTTGATGGTGATCAGATGGCTGTTCATATTCCGCTTTCCTTTGAAGCCCAGCTGGAATCTGTATTACTCATGCTATCATCGAATAATATCCTTTCGCCAGCAAACGGGAAGCCTCTGGTTTCACCCACTCAGGAAATTGTTGTAGGTTGCTACTATCTTACGAAAGAAAAGGAGAATGGAAAGGGTGAAAACAAGGCATTTTCAGATGCTGCATCCGTAAGTCTTGCGATTGAAAGCGGTGCACTTGATCTCCATTCAAAGATTATAACCTATGATAATGGAAAACGGATAGAGACAACAGCCGGGAGAATGCTTTTTAATGAGATTATCCCTGAAGGTTTTCCCTTTGTTAATACGGTTATGGATAAAGGAAAACTTGCAGAACTTGTCTCTCAATGTTTTTGGATTTGTGGGAACAGGGCATCCGTTGAGTTCCTCGATAGACTAAAGGAGCTTGGATTTGAATATGCAACGAGGTCCGGATTGACGATTGGTATCGATGATATTATTACACCACCAGAAAAACAGGGAATCATTCAGCATGTTATGAGGGATATTAAGAAGGAGCAGAGCAATTATGAGAAGGGAATAATCACCGATAGTGAGCGTTACAATCGAATAATCGATTTATGGACAGATGCTATTGAATCGGTGGAGAATGTACTTATTACACAGATGAGTAAGGATAGGGAAGGTTTTAATCCAATTCACATAATGAGCCATTCAGGAGCAAAGGGCTCAACAGAGCAGGTACGGCAGCTCGGAGGCATGAGAGGGCTGATGACAAGACCGCAAAAGAAAATAACCGGGCAGATTGGTGAGATTATTGAAACGCCGATTCTCAATAATTTCAAAGATGGGTTGACGGTACTGGAGTATTTCATTTCCACTCATGGTTCAAGAAAGGGACTTACCGACACCGCTCTCAAGACGGCTGAGGCCGGATATCTTACTCGACGACTCGTGGATGTTGCGCAGGATGTTATTATTACCGAGGAGGACTGTAATGCGGTACTCGGTCTGGATATCACGGCGCTCAAAGAGGGAGAAAAGGTTATTGAACCATTGAGCGATAGAATAGAAGGAAGATTTGTTCTTGAAGATGTGATACATCCATTTACCAATGAAGTTATGATTAAAGCAGATGAAGAAGTAACCAGCGAGAAAGCAAAAGAGATAGAAAAATCAGGAATTCAGTTGGTAAAGATCCGTTCTGTTCTTACCTGTGAAGCGAAACGGGGACTGTGTAGAAAATGTTACGGAAGGAATCTTAGTACGGGGAATCTTATTGAAATCGGTGAAGCAATTGGTGTTATTGCTGCTCAAAGTATTGGTGAGCCAGGAACTCAGCTTACATTAAAAACATTCCACATAGGGGGAACTGCAACAAGGATATCAGAACAGTCTGAAATTGAATCGCCATATGGCGGAAAAATTACGTATAAGGATTTGCGATACTGTACTAATAAAGACAATGAAAAGGTTGTTACATCAAGAAATGGTTATATTGTTATTCAGGATGAGCAGGGCAAGAAGAAAACGAAAATGAAGGTACCGTATGGTGCTATTATGAAGGTTAATAACGGTGTTACCATAGAAAATGAAGATGTTGTATTCTCCCTTGACCCATACAGTACCGTAATCATCTGTGAGCAAGAGGGAAAGATTAAGTTCATCGACATTATTGAAAATGTTACCATGGTTGAGGAGCTTGATACACGTACTCAACGAAGGCAGCAGGTTATCGTTGAATCAAGAGAAAAAGGGAAAATGTTCCATCCGCAAATTGATGTCGTTGACAAGAATGGAAAAAACGTTGCGGGATATTCTATTCCTATTGGTGCATATTTACTCGTGAGAAAGGGTAAGAAGGTGTACAAAGGTGATGTGCTTGTGAAAATTCCGAAGGAGATACGGAAGACGAGAGATATAACAGGAGGATTGCCGAGAGTTGCTGAATTGTTTGAAGCTCGTATTCCGGGTAATGCAGCGATAATTTCCGAGATTGATGGAACGATCAGGTTTGGCCCGATAAAACGTGGGGAGCGTACAATTTTTATTGTGAGCGAAACCAAAGATGAGCGGGAATACAAAATACCGTATGGAAGACATCTCATTGTCCACGATGGTGAAAAGGTGCAGGCAAGCGATAAGTTATGCGATGGACCAATAAACCCTCACGATATCCTTGCCATTAAGGGCACTGTTGCAGCAATGGAATATTTGAGAAATGAAATCCAGGAGGTATACCGATTACAGGGTGTGAAGATAGATGACAAGCACATAGGTGTTATCGTTCGGCAAATGCTCCAGAAGATCTTGATTGATAATCCTGGGAATACGGGTTTTATTGAAGGTGACTTTGTTGAGAAATGGCGAGTCAATGAGGAGAATAGAAAGATAATGCAGGAAGGCGGTAAACCGGCTGTCTTCAAACCATTGCTCCTGGGAATAACAAAGGCAGCGATAAGCACCGAGAGCTTCATTTCAGCGGCATCGTTCCAGGAAACGACACGTGTTCTTACAGATGCTGCCGTTCGGGGCAAAAGGGATGATCTGTTAGGTTTGAAGGAAAATGTAATTGTTGGAAACCTCATTCCGGCGGGAACGGGAATCAGGAAATATATTGATATGGAATTGGTGGTGGAAGAGGAGGAAATCGAGGAAGAAGAGGTTATTAAAGACGAATCGGGGCTGGTAGGAGAGGATGTACGCTCAGAAGGAAGTGTTGCGCAGAAGTAAAGGAGGTAGGATATGCCAACCATTAATCAGTTAGTGAGAAAAGGAAGAAAACAAGCGGCGAAGCGAAAAAAGACACCCGCATTGGTTGAATGCCCCCAGAGGAGAGGTGTCTGTACGAGGGTATATACAACAACGCCGAAGAAGCCGAATTCAGCCTTAAGAAAGGTTGCAAGGGTACGATTAACCAGCGGTTTCGAGGTTACCTGTTACATTCCCGGGGAAGGACATAATCTCCAGGAACACTCGATTGTCCTTGTGAGAGGAGGAAGGGTGAAGGATCTTCCAGGTGTTCGCTACCATATCATACGTGGTGTTCTCGATGCTGGTGGTGTGGAGGGAAGAAAACAGGGAAGGTCGCGATACGGAACGAAGAAAGCAAAGAAAACGGTTATTGCCGAATAGCATAAGGTA
>SOKD01000188.1 GCA_004376305.1 Candidatus Cloacimonadota bacterium
TAATGTATCTTAATTATCTTTACTGTCATTTCTTCGCTTCTCTTGAGGACAGGTTTGAAAAAGGTGTCATTCTGAGTAATCCTTTCTCTATTGACTCTGGAAGAATCTCTGACATAGATACAACCGGGATTCTTCGGGCTTCTTACGGAGCCCTCAGAATGACAAGTACTGTAAAGCTATTTGCGTGACAGAACAATAGCTAATACAAGATGAGAAAATATGACTAACAAGCAGAGCATAGAACCTTAAAGGAGGGATATGATGACTGTCTGGAGAGTTTTTGCGGTGATTGGAATTTTTTTTGCTGCAATGATTGGATGGATGATCCTTGGTGTGAGTATTATTCAAAGAACCAAAAATGCTGATGACATACTGACAGGTCGTGTTGCCGAATTATGGGGTTCGGAGCATGTACAGCGTGCACCATTGTTTGTTTTTTTTACCTACGAAAAACAAAAACGGGTCAATCAGGAAACGGGCAAAATATTCTATGTTGATGAAAAAATAACGCATTATTATGACCCTGAGCAGGCAAGGATTGATGTTGATTTTTCTCTCGATTACAGAAGGAAAGGACTTAACTGGTTCAGTACCTACAAAGTTGATTTTGATGCTCAATACACCTTTAAGAATTATGGCGATAGGTTAGTGAGTGGTTTCATTGAATTTCAGTTCCCCGCAAGTGGAGCAATCTATGACGACTTTCGTATTGTCCTGGATGGAGAGGAATTCGATAGGCATGAGAAAATGGGAACCTACATTTCTGTTCCTGTACTTCTGGAACCTCAGGAAGAGAAAGCTGTCAAAATTACCTATAAATCCCAGGGGATGAATGACTGGATGTACATTTTTGGCGATGGTGTGAAAAGCGTTAAGAATTTCTTGCTCACGGTAACTACGAATTTTGATAATCCTGATTTTCCTTCAGGCACCATTGCTCCTTCTGAGAAGGAAAAGACCGCTGTTGGCTGGAAAATGAAATGGGAATATAATGATCTTGTTACTGGTTACAGTATTGGCGTGGAGATGCCGAAAAAAATGAATCCGGGTTCGCTTGCAAGCAGAATTAGTTTCTTTGCGCCCATACCCCTGCTCTTTTTCATAACAACCTTACTGATTTTTGGGAGTGTGCAGAAAAGAAATCTTCATCCCATGCACTTTTTCTTCCTCAGTGCTGCAGTTTTCTCATTTCATCTGCTCTATGCTTACCTGGTTGACCACATTGATATCCATGCAACATTCTGGATTTCGGCAGCGGTTGTTTTGTTTATGGTGATTCCGTATATGTGGAAGGTAGCAAGTGCCCGTTTTGCCTGTCTGGTGGCAGGATTAAGTGTGTTGATATTTCTTATTCTTCTCTCGTATGCATTTTTCTTCCCGGGGTGGACGGGACTCATAATTACTATTGGGTCAATTCTTACCCTTGCGATTCTCATGTTTTCGACTGCACGTGTTAAATGGGGGGAGGTGTTTAAGTAGTTTATATCTTCTTGATGTTCTGAAGATAAAGAAAAAAGTGGAGCTGACGGGATTCGAACCCGTGACCTTCTGACTGCCAGTCAGACGCGCTCC
>SOKD01000068.1 GCA_004376305.1 Candidatus Cloacimonadota bacterium
GGACATAAGGATGGTATTCTTCGCCGTATGTAATGGAATATTCAACATATCCTTCATCATCGCTCTCTTTGTTTTTTCATCAACCGGTCCCTTCCAAACTCTCCAACCTTTTCTGAACTGCTTGAGAACATACTTCATCTGATCCAGGGTGTCAAAACAGACAACCATTCTTGCAGATACCTCGTATGTCTTCTTTACTAAAACGGTATCTTCAATAACGACACCCTCAAAAATCTTAGCTCCCCACCATGCCAAAATTTCGGTTTTAATGGTTTCTTCGGAAAGCGGAATCTCTTCATGGCTGCAGAATATGAGCATGGTAACGAGCAAACATAATGCTAAAAAGCTGCTCAATTTCATTTTCCCTCCTGACATATGCTACACAGTATCACCCATTACACCAATAAACAAACCCATACCAAAGACATCTGCAAAAGTCAAGATTTTAATACTGTACAGCTTCTATCCTTAACTCACATATAGCTCTCCTAAAATGAATTGAGTCATTATATTCACTCAATTCCCTGCTGATTGCAATTTTTGCATTCTGAACTGCACATTTTGCACTTTTCTAAGTGACTGAAATAAAAAAGCTTAGCGTTATTTTCACCGTGAAAGACCATTCTTACACAAAAAATGAGACAAAAAAACGCTGTCTCTTTCACAAGTCTTTTATTCCTATATAGTTAGTTTCTACTCATTTTCTGGTACATTTCTTGCAGGAAGTATGGTATAAGAAGCAGAATACCAGATAATGCCATATATCAATGCATGAGTAACCATTGACAAAGGAGTTACAATGAAAAGGAGCACTTATTTCCTGGTCACATGCTTTGTTTTAGTAGCTTTCCTCACCGCATCAGCATTATCCATTGATGAACGGATAGGAGTACTCGAGACAGAAATTGCTGAACTCAAAACACTGCTGCAAAAGCATGGGCAAACAATAAACACGGTCAAGGATGATTTGTTGCCAGCGACCGGGCCGCGAGCTTTCCTGGATGGTACACGAGGATGGGACGAAAACTTTACAAGCATCTGGACATCTGTTGCACCTCTTCCCCTATACAATGTGGGTATCGGGACAATGAGTCCACAGGGAAAATTACATGTTCAGCGAGATCTTGCTGCTGGAGCGGAGCTTATCACTCTTTTTAATCCATCAACAAGTCCCAGTGCATACGAATTCCTAAGATTGGGACAGAGTAATGTATACTGGGGCATTCTCAGTTATGACAATGAAGATAAGGAGCTCAGTCTCCAGTCAAACATAAATTCCTCGGAAGGAATTGCTCTTGTCACTCAGACCGCTGCACCGATAAAATTCATTACAGGCCTTACAAATGAGCGCATGCGCGTTAATAGTGATGGCAATGTCGGCATCGGGGAAGCGAGCCCACAGAAGTTACTTCATGTCAATGGTGATGCAAGATTTAACAATATCTGGATTACAGATACTCCAGTCCCTTTCATTGCTTTTGGAGCAAGTGCGGAACATGGATTCATCCAGTACTATGATAATTCTATTGATATTGTTGCAAAAGCCGGCAGGGATATTCGACTTGGAACAGATAATAGTTACGATGATGTTGTTATAGATACTGACGGTGATGTGGGCATTGGTACGACAACACCATGGACAAAGCTTGAGGTTGCCGGACATATTCGTGCTGATGCAGGAGCATTAACCAACATCGAAATCTGGGCTGATTGCACCAACAATCCAGCATGGGACTATGCAGGAATTGCTTTATCAAACGGAACCAATTTTCCAGCAACCCGCCTTCAGGTTTTTGGACCAAGCCACTCACCGCCAAATGAATTTCATATCCGGCACTATCCAGATGCGCCGATTATTATCACCACCAATAATAATGAAAGAATGCGAATTACCGGTTCCGGTGATGTTTGCATTGGGACGACCGTCTCAAGTGGCTTTCTGCTCGCAGTAAACGGAACTGCTGCAAAACCCGGTGGAGGAAGCTGGTCGACTCTATCGGATATTCGACTGAAACATATTCATAACAACTATGAACGAGGTCTGACTGAAATTGCAAAAATAAATCCGGTTCGCTATACATACAAAAAAGGTAATGAATTAGAACTGCCGACGGAACAGAACTTTATAGGAGTTGTGGCTCAGGACATCGAGAGAATCATTCCTGAAGCAGTTGAGGAAAACGATAATGGTTACCTGATGATAAACAACGATCCGATTATCTGGGCGATGGTAAATGCAATCAAAGAGCTGAAGTCACAAAATGATGAATTGAAAAAGAAAATTCAGCAATTGGAGAAATATCAAAGCGGGCAAACTGAGTACCGTTCACAGTCATGCAATTGAGCTCTTAGTTTTTCTGAACCTGACAGCGGATAATAGCGCAAGATTATGAGAACAGGCATTAATCAACCACTACTATCTTCTCTGTTATGCTTATCGATTCTGTTTTGAGTTTAACAAAGTAGCAACCACCAGTAACTCTGTCACCGTTCAAATTTGTGCCATTCCAGGTAATACGATAGATCCCGGGTCTTGCCTTACCATTGACAAGGTCAGTAACAACACTTCCGGTGATATCGAAAATCCTCAGCGAAATCATTTCATTTCGGGTAACAGCATACTCTATTTTCACAGTATTTGCGGTACATACACTTGGTCGAATTTTCAAGTACAAATCAGGTGATGAGGAAACCATTGTTTCGCAAATTCCGGCAGAAGAAACCTTGTAAATCTGATAATTCGTTCCGTCCATTTTTTGATAGGTAATTTCACTCCCATCCGGTGACCACTGCGGATATTCATGATTGTAATTATCGCTCGTAAGTGGTATCTCTATCCCACCATTTGAAGGAACTTTGTAAATTTGATATCTGCCGGCAGCATCCATTTTTTGATAAACAATCCAAGCACCATTAGGTGACCACTGGGGGCGTTCATGATGACGACTGTCACTGGTAAGTGCTTCCTCCGAGCCTCCACTCGACGGGACTTTGTAAATCTGATATATATTGGAAGCAGCTGCTTTTTGATATACAATCCATGCACCATTGGGCGACCACTGGGGAAATTCATGATCATAGCTGTCACTGGTCAATTGATCTTCCACTCCTCCGCTCGATGATACTTTATAAATTTGCATGTAACTGCTCGTAAGCAACTTATGATACGCAATCCAATTTCCATTAGGAGACCACTGGGGGTCATAATGATTAAAAAGATCATTGGTAAGTTGTTTCTCCGCTCCTCCATTGGACGAAACCTTGAAAACCTGACGTGTATTGTTTGCAATAAGTTTATGGTATGCGATCCAGTTACTATCAGGTGACCACTGGGGGTTATAATGGTTGAAACCGTCGCTTGTTAGTTGAACCTCCTGTGCTACCACTGAGAATGGAAAAAGTAATGCACCCAAAAGCACACAATACAAAATACAATGAAACTGTTTCATGGTAAATCTCCTCCCGGTTATTGTTTTTCTTTATGCATTACGAAATTGCTTTTACTGATCTATTTTATCCTGAGTGAATTTGGAAAAAAAATCATTTATGCCGTTTACATAATATTTTTCTGATTCAAGTACACCTTCATTATGGGTTCCACGTATTTTCAGGAGTTCCCTGTACCCCTTGATAACCTCATACAGCCTTCGTGCATGTTCTATGGATACCATTTCATCATCAATACTGTGAATGATAAGGACGGGAGAATGTGTGTTTTTCAGGTAGCCGCACGTATTGTACCTGTATCGGACCACTAATCTTACCGGAAGAAATGGGTACAGTTCAGCAGCAATATCAGGGATAGAGGTAAATGCAGATTCGATTATGAGTGCTTTTGCTTTCCGGTTTTGTGCTAACCAGGCTGCAATGGAAGCGCCAAGAGATCTCCCAAAAATGACAATCTCAGAAGGTGAGATCTTCCTTTCATTCACACAATAGTTCCATGCTGCTTCTGCATCAAGATACGTTCCTTTCTCAGAAACAACTCCCTCACTCTGACCATATCCACGATAATCAAAAATGAACACACTGAATCCTAATTCGGTAAAAATTCTGATGGATTCAAACCGATGTGATATATTTCCTGCATTCCCGTGACAAAAAATGAATACCCCACGGGAATCCTCTACAGGCATAAACCAGGCAGAGAGTTTCACCCCATCTGAAGTTATAATAGTTACATCCTCGTAGATAATGCCAATTTCCTCAGGGGTCTTTTCGACTTCCCGTGTTGGATAGTGAGGATAGTATATCAAACGTGCTTGAAAATTTGCAAAGATTGCAACAACAATACAGTAAATAATTGCAATGCTGCCAAAAAGTATTAGAAAAATCCGCCACATCTTTCGCCGCATCCTCGCCATAGCTATCTTTCTTCTTGTTCTCGCCACACAAACAAAAGCCAGTAAGCTAAGGAAAACGAAGATTAAGAATAAAAGCTTCCCACTTCTCCTTGAACTTTTCCATATCCTCTTCCCCGAGTATTTTCTTCAATGTCTGGTAACCCGTCGGGTCTTCCTTTCTGTTGGTGTTGAACTTATGGTAGAACGTAACCAGTAAACCATTCACTTGAAGATAATAACAGAGATACCGAGCCTGTCCATAATTTGTTCCCTTATCGAGGTTGTAGAAATCATGAAAAGACATTGATGTCAATTTTTCAAAGGAGGGAACTATTCCTTTTCTTATCGATTCCTGCAATCCTTCCAGACGCCAATTGGTGTATCCATAAATGTGACCATCCTTCTCACCGCATTGCTCAAACAAGGATGCAAGACCCTCATCAAACCATGATGGACAATTAGGAAAATTGGCATGCATAAAGGGATGAACAATCTCGTGAACAAGCGTTCCACCTCCGGTGCTAATATTCATAACAAGAGCCTTATCATAATCAGAGTAATAGCCAAAAGGGGTTGATGGCTCATCACCAAAGATTTCCTTTATGTACTTTTCATAGCTCGCTTTATCCTTAAACAACCAGATATCAATAATATCCTCAGGACCCTTCTTGAAGTAGTCCTGTTTGATCTTTTCAACTGCCCATTTAATTGTATGTTCTGCTCTATACATCACCTTCGAAGGAGCTTCATTGCCAATAACAACAAAAGGTTTCTCGATGATTATGGTGAATCCTTCTTCAGGTACCTTCTCATTCAGCTCTATCAGGTGCTGCTCGAAGTCTTCATCGGTAAATCCTGTTGCTGATGATTCTTCGTGATGCTCCTGAGCAAAACCTGTTCTGGAACACCCCAATGATACATGAATAAGAAACAGCAAAATGAGAAAAGAAAGTTTCTGTTTCATCAACCTTTTCCTTATCCTTCTATCTTATCAACTTCTAACGTAGCCCTTGTAACGTGTGCTTTATGCTGATTGCTTATTGTTACTTCGGATTCAGGGATCTCTTCGTTCCTCCTGCACTGGATCATCCCAGGCTGAAGCTTCGAGAGAGATGGCTTTGGAGGATAAAAATTCTCATTTCGTCATTGATCATTAACGTGAGCTCTTACTTCACGGTAAAAAACACATGTGTAACTTCCTTTCCTTCACTATCCGTATCATGCATGCGAAAATCATAAGAACCCGGTTCATCTGGCGCAGTAAAAACCATTGTACCGGCAACCCTGTGCTCTATATATTGATAAGCAACATCA
>SOKD01000012.1 GCA_004376305.1 Candidatus Cloacimonadota bacterium
ACTATCACAGTATGGTGTCAGTCCTTTCAAAGTGATCACAAAAGGCTATGGCGAATGGGTTCCTGTTGCCAGCAATGATACAAAACAAGGAAGGCATAAAAACAGACGGGTGGAGATAAAGATAATCTGGGCGGATTGAACGGCAACAAAGAGTAAAGAGTAAATAGCAACTAATGATAAACGGCCAAAGATGAAAGGCAGCAAAGCAGTAAAGAGCTCCCTTAGAGCTTGCCGAAACGCCAAGGCGATTCCTACCTCTAACGAGGCAAATAAAGAGTAAATAGCAGAAATAAAAGAACAAATAATTAATTACTGTTTTGCAGTTAGTCTAAACCATACATCCTACATCGTACATCCCCGAAGGGAAAAGATTTATCTTTTTCCTTTTCCTGTCGTATTTGCTAACTCACCTTTGCGCCACTATCAATATCTTTGTCAATGGTAAGCAGCGTTAGTTTGTTGTCCTTTGTTGCGGCAAGCAGCATTCCATTTGAGTCCACACCCCGTATTTTTGCCGGAGCCAAATTCGCAATAACAATAATCTTTTTTCCCACCAACTCTTCAGGAGAATAGTTTTCAGCAATACCAGCAACAATCTGTCTTTTCTCACCACCAATATCGACAATTATTTTTGTGAGTTTTTGCGCGTTTTCAATTTTTTCTGCACTTTCAACAACAGCAACTTTCAATTCAACCTTTTTAAATTCATCTATTGATATTCTATCTGCCATTTTTTTCTCCTCTTCTCCGATCTTTTCTTTTTGAAGCGTTATTATCTCATTCTCAACCTTCCTGAACAGGATTTCAACCTTACCAATCTCTTTATTACCAGGAATTCTCGGTATTCCAACCCTATTCCATTCATTCTTTTCAATATTGAGTATCTTCAAAATCTTCTTTGAGGTAAAGGGAAGGTACGGTTCCATAAGCGAAGCAAGTGCATCGGTAACTTGGATACAAGTGTTAATGGTATTTGCACACTTTTCAGGAGCATTCCTTTTTGTTTCCCATGGTTTCTCTTTATCGAAATATCTATTTGCTGCTTTTGCAAGATCCATAAGTGTCTTTATTCCCTTCTTGAGCTCAAATTTCTCAATTTTCTCCTCCATACTTTTCTTTGTTTCATCCAGGAAATGCAGCATTTTATTGTCTTCGTTAGATAACGCTTTGCACAATGGTACACGCGAAGAATAATTGCTTTTGATAAAGCTCACCGTTCTATTGATAAAGTTACCGAGTATATTAGCCAATTCATTATTCACCTTACTTTGAAAATCATTCCAATCAAACTCGGTGTCCTTATTTTCAGGTAGATTTACCGCAAGTGCGTATCGCATCAAATCAGGATCAAATAATTCAAGAGTATCCTGTAACCATATCGCTTTTCTCCTGCTTGTAGAAAACTTGCCTCCCTTGATATTGAGGAATTCATTCGCTGGAATTTCAGATGGAAGCACAAAATCACCATGCGCCATCAGCATTGCAGGCCACACCATAGCATGAAATACAATATTATCTTTTCCAATAAAATGAATGAGCCTCGTTTCGGAATCCAGCCAGTAATCTTTCCACCTATCGGGTTTTCCAATTCTCTGTGCCCACTCCATTGTTGATGATATGTACCCTATTGGAGCATCAAACCACACATACAGAACCTTCCCTTTTGCCTCCTTTAGAGGAACAGGAATACCCCATGTAAGATCTCTTGTTATTGCGCGCGGCTCCAATCCTTCTTTGAACCATCCTTTACAGAATTTTTTTACATTATTCTTCCAATTATCTTTTTTTAAGAGCCATTTCTCGAGTTGAGGTTGCATGACATCAAGTCGGAAGTACCAGTGTTTTGTCTCTTTTAGTACAGGTGTCCCCCCGCAAATTTTGCATCCTGGTGAAACCAGGTTTTCCGGATCAAGCCACCTGCCACAACTCTCACACTGGTCACCCCGTGCTTCCTTTGAATCACAGTAAGGGCATGTCCCCTCAATGTATCTGTCTGCAAGAAACCGATTGCATCGTGGGCAGAAGTACTGTTTTATTGTTTTGTTAACGATGTATTTTTTTTCGTAAATTCTTGTAAAGAAATCCCGAGCATTCTTATGATGCAAAGGAGTCGAAGTTCGAGAGAAATTATCGTGCACAATGCCGAATGCTTCAAAGCTTTTCCTAATTTTTTCATGATAATTATCAACAAGCTCCTGGGGTGATTTCCCTAATTTCTCAGCTTCTATGGTAATTGGAATACCATTTTCATCAGTTCCACAAATGTGTATTGCATCCCTTTTCCGTAATTTCTGATACCGATAATAAATATCTCCGGGCAGATAACAACCCGCAAGATGTCCAAGATGGATTGGTCCATTTGCATAGGGCAATGCACTTGTTATAAGTATCTTATTCTTCATCTTTCTTGGGACGTTTCAAGAAACCCCTACGAGGAAACAATTTCCATTTTCTTTCCGGAAAAGTGAGCTTCGAACGGTGAAATGCTTCTTCGGTATCGTCCTCAAATCGGACTGTTACTTCTTCCGTGAAAATATTGATTTTTATAATAGCACCTTTCCCCTTCTCTGTTTCAACTTTTGTTCCTATCTTTGGATACTTCTTTAGTTCAGTTGCATAGAATGCTTCCTCATACGTAAGACAGCACATCAACCTTCCACAAACTCCGGAAATTTTCTGAGGATTGATATTTATGTCCTGATTCCTTGCAACTCTGATTGTTACAGGCTGAAATTCTTTGAGAAAAGTTCTGCAGCAAAAAGGACGTCCACATAAGCCAAGTCCCCCAATTCGTTTCGCATAGTCCCGTACACCAATTTGCCTCATTTCTATACGTGTCTTGAATGTTGCTGCAAGATCTCTTACAAGGTTTCTGAAATCAATCCTTCCGTCGGCAATAAAAAAGAATTTAAGCTTATGCCTGTCAAATTGGCATTCAACGTCGATCAGCTTCATTTTAAGGCTATCCTGCACAATCTTTTCCTTACAGAATTCCAAAGCCTTCTTTTCAAGTTCCTTATTCTTACCCCATTCTTCCAAATCTTGCTCTGTTGCAATTCTTACGATTCGACCTTGAATATATGTATCCTCTATGTAATCCACTATGTCAACAACACGTCCGATTGTTTCAATTTCTTCATCGATTTTGGTAATCACGTAGTCCTTCTTCTTAATATTAAGAAGATCCGGATTTGTGAATACAATCTTCTGTTTGTCTCGTACACTTACTTCATACAGCATTTATCCTTCTTTCAATTTGTCGTATACAACATGCGCAATTAATTGCGGATTGACATTCCTCTTTATGTTAATGATGGAATCCCCTAACAGCTCGATGATTTCTTGCAGTTCCTCATTTGAATATTTCTTTCGAACCGAACGAATATAACTTTCTGAATCAACATTGAGCAGCTTGCCTCTTTCTTCAACAACATAAATATCTCTCAAAAGTAGCACGAGGAATTGTAAAAAATGATCAAGAGCTTCTTTATTCGATATCTCAAGTAGTTTTTCATAATTCATATTGGTAACAAGAGACTTGAAAGATTCCCTCTCCTCCCTCTTCTCTTTATTCACCAATTCATTAATGCGTTTAATACTGCCTCGAGATAGCATACAGATCAACCGTATCTCCGCATCCGCAAGATTGTAATTGCTTTTTAAATAATCGAACATCTCTTGCTCACTTAATCGTTTGAACTGAATTTGCTGACACCGTGAACGAATCGTAGAAAAAAGACGTTCTGGTTCAGATGATGTGAGTATAATTGTCGTATCTCGCGGAGGCTCCTCCAAAAGCTTTAATAATGCATTTTGCGCTTCTGCTCTCATTGTTTCTGCATCAACAATTATAACAACACGTTTCTTCGCTTCAAATGGTTTCATGAGAAGTGATTCTTCAATAGTGCGGATATCACCAATGGATATAATTTCTGTTTTTTGATACTCGTGAACTTTCCCTTCTTTCACTAAATCATTCCTTCCCCCTCCTTCTCTTGCTTTTTTTGGAGCAGGAAACACAACCATTATATCAGGATGAGAGCAGCTATCGATCTTCTTACATGATGAGCATCTTTCGCTCTCTTCAAAACTCGAACATGAATCTATTTCATGGTTTTTGCAATTCAATGCCCTGGCAAAATTCAATGCCATAATAGTTTTCCCTACACCTTCCGGGCCATGAAAAAGGTAAGCAGAAGCAATTCTCTCTTTTCGCAATGACCTTTCAAGGAGCTTTTTTGCTTCAGCCTGTCCAATTACGTCATGAAAGCTCATCTACTCTTTTTGAGGAATGGGATGGGATCGACGGGTTTTCCGTTCTTACGTATCTCAAAATGGAGTTTTGGACCTTCAAGAGAACCAGTATCTCCAACCGTTCCGATTGTCTGATCCTTCTCCACTTCATCTTTCAATTTTACATGTATGGCTTGAAGATGTGCATACAGGCTGTAATAGCCGTGACCATGATCCAGCAATACCACATTACCATAGCCAAGGAATCTATCATTATAAACAACTTTCCCTTTCGCTACAGCATGAATAGGAGTACCGAGAGGTGCTTTAATATCAATACCATTATTTTTTACAGTAGTTCCATACTTCGGATTTATTTGATTCCCAAAGGTTGAAATTATTGTACCCTTGATGGGCCACTTAACATCACCTGCTACCTTCTGGAGGTAATTCTGTGCCCCTTCCCTCTTCTCTCTTTCCTTTCTTTCTTTCTCCAATCTTGCAATGATATTATTTATCCTTCGAGCTGCCGCAGTCAGTTCACTGCTCAATTGCTCCTGTTTTATTCTTTTTTGTTTCACCGATTCCAACAAATCAACCTTCTCATTCCTCTTGGAAACAATGAATTTGTGTTCCTTTTCAGCTTCAATATTGATCTTCTTAATCTCATCAAGGTTCGTTTTCAAGAACTGTCTTTTTGCTTCGAGCTCAGCTTTCAAACCGATAACTTCATTGTATATTCTCTTATCCTGTTGAGCTATTATAGTTAGATATTCAAATCTCTTTATCGCATCCCCAAACGTTTTCGCCGTCAAAATAAGCTCCATTGTATGCATTCTTCCCTTCTTGTACACTGCACGCAGCCGCCGATTGAGTATTTTGCTTCTTTCCCTTTTCCGCTCCTCAAGAATGATGATCACATGTTCAGTTTTGTCAATTTCCTTTGAAATAATTTTCTCTTTATTCTTTAGTGTTTTGAGCAGTCTCTGTGTTAATGTAACCTCCTCATCCATCTTTGACATTGTCTCAAGAATATTTTTCTCAGATTTCTTAAGTTCTTCAGTTTTTTTCGCCACTTCTTTCATCTTATCACGCAATGCCTGCAACTTTATTTCTTCACCAGCGATCTTATCAGAAAACTCATCAGCAATAACTGTAGAAAATAAAAAATAGAAAATAGAAAATAGAATAAAAAACTTTCTCATATATTTACATATATCATAAATTATAAAATAATGCAAGAACAATTTTGCAACCACGGGGAACACAGAGAAACATCTCTTAGCCACAGATTAACACTGATTATCACTGAATTTCCCTGCACCACCCCAAAGCTATTTAGCCACAGATTAACACAGAATATCACTGAATTTACCCATCCATCCCACCAAAACTATTTT
>SOKD01000329.1 GCA_004376305.1 Candidatus Cloacimonadota bacterium
CTTGCGGCATTGCATAGTATGCTCACCGCTGGACTCAAATGGGGAAGATGGTTTTGCGTTGGTCTTGTGCTGGCATTGTTGATACTGGTGCGCCCGAATGCGCTCCTGTGCGTTCCCGCCATTCTTGTGTACCTTTGTGTGACAAAGATATCGCTTCGATCTAAGGTCATATTATCTCTTGTTTTTCTCTGTGGAGTTTTCATTCTGCTTCTATCGATAGGAGTGCGCAATTATATGGTAGGGAAGGATTTTGTGCTTGTTAACTACTCTGGTGGTGTTAACTTCTACATAGGGAACAATCCTGAAAGCGATGGAATCAGTGCAGTCCTTCCCGGATATGGCAATGATTGGGATGAGTATTCGATTGCTGAAATGCGGACGAGCAGAGCATTGAAACCAAGCGAGGTTTCGCGGTACTGGGCGACTCAGGGGTTTGATTTCATGAGAAGCCATACAGGGCAATTCATACGGCTTTTCATAAAAAAGTCTTTTCTCTTGTGGAATGGAAAGGAAATCAGCAACAATCAAAACATATACCGATTCGTACAGCAATCATTGCTGCTGAGAAGTTTACTCTTCTTCTATGGTTCGAGCAGGTGGTATTTTGCATTTCCATCGTCGCTCATTCTTTCATTAGCCATATCCGGAATAATTCTGAACGGGAAAAGGAAAACAGCGGTATTACTTCCTCTGCTCTGTGTGCTTGCGTTTGGTTTTTCCGTAGCGCTCTTCTTCGTTGCTTCACGGTACCGAATGGTTTTCATTGCATTCTTGATTCCTTTTTCAGCGGCTTCTGTTTTCTGGCTCATAAGTCACTTGCGCAGGAAGCGGGAAGTCTTTCTCTGGATTTTATCGTTCATTCCGTTTCTTATAATGACCAATATTGATCCCTATTCCGTATCTATGGAAAATAATGCGCTGGAATCCTACAACCTTGGAAATGCATACTTGCAACAGGGAAAACTCGATAAAGCAAAAGAGTTCTACAGAAAAGGTATCAAAGCAAATGACCATTTCCCGCGGCTTCATCTGAACCTTGGTACGATCTATTTTAAGGAGAACAATATAGAACAGGCGGAAGAGGAATATCTTATTGAAATAAGTATTAACCCTCAAGATGCACGGGCATATCACAATCTCTCACTGGTGTGCGAACGGAGAGGAAAGATTGAGGACGCAATTATGTATGAGAGAAAGGCAGTAGAAAAAATGGTGCGATATACAGTTGCCCTTGGCAATCTGGGGCGCCTGTATGTGAAAGTAGAGCACTATGACTCCGCGCTTGTTTTTCTGCAGAAGGCATATAGATTGGAGAAAAAAGACGGAAAAATTATATCTCTTCTTGGACTTTCGAATCTTAAATTGGGATATTATGAGGAAGCAATTTCAATCTATGAAAAGGCGGTGCAGCTAAATGATGAAGAACCTTTTGTACATTACAATCTGGCAATTGCTTTTATTGTAGCAGGAAATCTTAGCGAAGCGCGTATGCATCTATTGCGAGCGGTGACCATCAAACATGATTTCGCTGAAGCACATTACAATCTTGGGCTGGTCTA
>SOKD01000272.1 GCA_004376305.1 Candidatus Cloacimonadota bacterium
CCCTATATTGCATCTCAGAGCACCGCATTCATACCTTCGGATGTTCACGAGAAGATATCTGATAGTTACAGGCTGTATCTCAGCCTTCTCTTCTGTGAAAAACCGGTCGTTACCGGAGCATTCAGCATTGATGGTTTCTTGTTGATGAAAGAACTTCTGCTTGCAGTTCGCGGCACCAAAGAAGCATTAGCAGCAAAACCGCTTGCAGTATTCTCCTGTTGCCCGACATCACCCATTAAATGGAGCGATGTTACTTCTCAAAACGTGGTAGACTGCGCACGTTTTTCCATACCTGTTGAATTTATTTCAATGCCACTCTCGGGTTTTATGGCACCTGTCAGCCTTGTTGGGACACTCATCCAGCATACCGCTGAAACACTCAGCGGCATAGTGATCAGCCAACTAACGAATCCCGGCACGCCCATCCTGTACGGTGGTTCACCCGCAATTTTCGATGTCCGTTATGAAACAACTCCAATGGGAGCGGTGGAGACACAAATGGTCGACTGCGCTTTCAATGAAATCGGGAAGTTTCTTGGCATTCCAACACAGGCATACATCTCATTAAGTGATGCAAAGCAACTTGATGCACAGGCAGGCATTGAATCGTCCATGGGAGCAACGCTGGCAGCTCTCTCGGGCATTAATAACATATCGGGACCGGGAATGCTTGATTTTGAAAGCTGCCAGAGTCTCGAAAAACTTGTGCTTGATAATGAGATTTGCGGTATGGTATTTCACATGCTGAAAGGCATTGAACCAAAGGAAGATTTCCCCTCTCTCCCGCGGTTCGAAGAACTCATCAAAGACAAACATCTTCTTATATCAGAACATACACGGCGGTATCTTAAGGAAGAATTTTATTTTCCGGGTCCAGTTATCGACCGTGCAACACATGCACGATGGCAAAATGAAGGTAGTGTTTCACTCCGTGAGCGCGCACATGATGAAGTTCAAAAATTAATCACCCGGTACACAATTTCAAAACTGCCAGAATCAGTAAAAAAAGACCTGGTTACTTTGATGGAAAATGAAGCACGCAAATTCAGGATAGAGAACCTTCCACCTTCAGAAAGAATACTCTTTGAGTAACACAATGAGAAAGATAATCACGATCAGGAAGGAAGAACTAACCTCTTTTCGAGAGGGGATATTAGAGAATCAATCTCTCCCAAAACAGGCTACACTCCCGCAACGGATAGAAGAAATGATACAGCAAGCTACTAAAACTTTCTTCGAAATTGCTGAGCCCCTGGGCATCATGGAAACAATTTCCCTGGATGACTTTGATATAGTTTACGATGGAGAAGGATTTAATGAAACGATAACACCGCTCGAATCTATTTACACCCAGGCGGATAATCTTGCTCTCTTTGCAGTAACCATAGGTGCAGAAATCACCGGGAGAATCGATGAACTCTTTGAGAAAAAGGAATTTGCACTTGGAAGTATGCTCGATTCCGTTGCTTCTGCTGGAACCGACAGGTGTGCTTATGTCATTGAAAAGCGCTTCAATGATATGCTTTTCGAAAAAAAAGAGCTGCCATCACTGACAG
>SOKD01000023.1 GCA_004376305.1 Candidatus Cloacimonadota bacterium
TTCGTTTTTCCTCCACTCCATAATTTTTTTGTGGTCACCGGAGAGAAGAACATCGGGAACAGTCATTCCAGAAAATTCCCTTGGTCGCGTATAGTACGGTGCATCAAGTCTATCCGACATAAATGAATCGCTCTCTGCAGAATCAAAATTACCCAGGACAGAGGGGAGCATTCGTGCAATTGTGTCTATGACAATTAAGGCAGGAATTTCTCCCCCGCTTGTTATATAATCTCCAATTGATATTTCCATATCGATGAGATGTTCTCTGATTCTTTCATCAACACCTTTGTATCTGCCACAGATGAGAATTATGTGTTCCTTCTGTGAAAGCTTTAATGCACGTTTTTGGTCAAGTTTTTCCCCCTGTGGAGAGAGTAGTATAACTGAGGTTTCCTTGCGCCGGATAGCCTTGAGTCCATTATAGATAGGTTCGACCTTCATAATCATCCCTGGTCCCCCGCCGAAGGGATAATCATCAGTTGACCGCGCTTTATCGGTCGTGTAATCCCGGAGGTTATGAATTTTAATTTCCAGTGCCCCTCTATCTTGTGCCCTCTTGATTATTGAATACTGGAGCGGTGAAGAGAATATCTCGGGGAAGATCGTGAGTATGTCTATTTTCATTTAGGTAACTCCAAAAGCACTGTTTACAATGACTTCCTTTTTTTCAATTGAAATACTCTTTACTGCTTCCTCTGTGACAGGGAACAGTATTTCCTTATCGTCACTTACAACAACGAAAACATCATTTGCAGGTAATTGCCAGACCTCTTTAAGCTTCCCAATACACTTTCTTGATTCATCAAATACAGCAAGTCCAACCAGATTGTGGATATAGTAACTGTTTCGGGGAAGAGCATGCAGGTCCTCTTCATCGATACAGAGCGTGCATCCTATGAGCTCTTTGGCTCTTGCAATTGTGTCGATATCCTCGAATTTAACAAAAGCAAGATGGTCTTGATTCCGGCAATGAGAGATAGTTAATTTTTCTGTTTTTTCATCTTTTAATGCGTATACATATGAGATGTCTTTGAATCTATCCGGGAAATCAGAAAGAACGAGGACCTTCAATTCTCCCTTTAAACCATGCTGCTTGGTTACTTTTCCGATGGGAATAAGGATTTTGTTCATCTATTCAAGAATTTCCAAAACTGCGCGTTTTCCTGCTTTCATTGATGCAGCGGTTATTATCGTGCGAATGGATTTTGCGGTTCTTCCTTCCTTTCCAATGATTTTTCCCAAATCTCCTGAACCAACACGTAATTCAAAGACGGTTGTTTTTTCTCCTTGAATTTCCTGTACCTGAACCATTTCCGGGGAATCGACCAGTGCTTTCGCAATGAGCTCTACCAGTTCTTTCATCGCTTACTCCTCCTTTTCAGATTTTGTCTCTTCCTTCTTTGACGTTTTCTTTTTGGTCTCCTTTTTCTTTTCTGCTTCTTTTTTGTCCTTGTCGAGCTGCTTCTTCACCCTTTTAATCAGGCATCCAACAGTGTTGGTTGGTTTTGCTCCTTTTTTCTGCCATTCTGCTACCTTTTCAAGATCGAGCACGATG
>SOKD01000131.1 GCA_004376305.1 Candidatus Cloacimonadota bacterium
CAGGAATGCCATCGTTGTTTGTATCGTTCCAGGCGTTTCTTGTATCGAAAATGTCCGGGATATTGAGATACAAAATTCCAAAGGAGAGGGCATTCTTTGCATTTTTCCCCGGTAGGACAAAGGTTGCAGCATCGTAGGTCATAAGGTCCTTGAATTGTGATGAATGCATAACGAAGACAGTTTTCTTATCTATTTGTACGGTCCCGGCTGGATTCCAATAGAGTGATGTCGCATCATCCGCCAGTGACGTGAATGCTTCGCCCATCCCATATGACCGGGCACCAAGACCAAGACCTAAAAATTCTTCAGCATACTTAGCAAGCGGATAAACCGATTGCGGATAAAAAATAAGTGTTAAGAGTATAAACCGTAAACATTTCATATTAGACGCCTTCATTCTTGAACACGAAAAATTCTGTGTTCTCTGTGATTAAACAAGACTACTATAGAAAGCCGAGACAACCTTTCTTCATTTGCTTCTTAATACCTTTTTCAATCTCTTTCTGTTTTTCCTGGATGTAATCGCGAATGTACATCGTGGCCCTCTCCTCTAAATTCTTAATCTCTTGTTCCGTAAGTTTTCTGACATCCGGAATTCCTTCTGCACCAACAAAATACTTGAATTGACCTTTCAGTAGGTATGCTTTTGCATCCTTAATGAGAGCTTTTGCCAGTAGTTCTCCTGAGAGAACATTAAATGATGTTTCCTGCTTTTCATTGACAGCAACCTCGAACACGGTTCCTCTCACTGTTGCAACTGCGGTTGGTGTAAACACCCGAAATGAATCTCCCTTTCTCAATTTTGTCACTTTGCACAGGATACTCCCTACCCATGTTTTTAAACGAGTAGTAAAGAGTCCTTGTTCCCTTTTTAATTGTCCAATTTTAAGAATTGAGTTCGGCAGAATAGATGAAACAGAACCATCTTCATATGTTATTTCCGCACTTGATTCATCAGCTGTTACAATGCTGTCCCCGGGGTAGATTCTCATATTGATTTCGGTATATGCTAATGTTTGTTTCCGGAATACCGAAACCTCACCCTTGAAATAGGTGAGCGTAACTTTCTGAGTATCAGGATAGAGAAAGGAGACGGACAGGATTAAAAAAAACAGGAAAATCGCTGCAGTTTTTGTTTTGTGCATTTCCTTTCCTGTTTATGAATTCGACGAGCTAAAAACCAAAAAGCTTCTTCTTTATGGAATAGATGGCTTTAATTTTACCCCAGGTACTTTGATTGAATCCCGTAAAATTATTGCTGTGATCTGGTGTGGGGAAGCGTTCCGTGAAGTCCAAGGAAGGGTTGTTGGAATCCTTTCCATCTGGATCGCGAGCGAGGCTCATTCCAAAAGAGACTGTATGTGCGGCATTTGTTGCTCCCATTTCTCCACCATCACCAAACCACACTGCATCAATTTCCGTATTCTCGCTATTAAAGAAATGAATATCATCACCAGTTTTGTCAATGATGACAGCCTCTCCGTACTCGATAACATTTTTTACAAGTCCCCAGAGGGAAGCCATCACATCACTGCTTGCTGCAAGTATAAGGAAATCCTTTGCGTTCACAATGGTTCCTGCAGGTATGGTAAAAGCATTGTTTGAATTCTTTGATGTACCTATTTTCCAACCACTGATATTTATATCACTATTTGAACTGTTGTATAACTCGATCCATTGGGTATCGTTTCCACTGGTTCTTGTTGTATAGTAAAATTCATTAATAGTGATATCTCCAGCGGCAAGAAAAGAAAGAAATATTATAAGACAAAGGAAAACAAACATGTAAAGTTTCATAGCCCTCCTTTTAAGTCTATACTATAAAATAGTGCAAAATGCGAATTTTGTCAAGTGTTTTTTTTCTTTTTCGAAGAAAAACAATATTCGGATTTTCTATTCAGAGAAGGTCTGTTTTTGTATAGAGAATTGCTTCGTAAGGTGAAAACGTTGAAATTATCTTGCCTTCTGCTTCAAGTTTTCTGAGCAATCTGCTCAAATGGTAAGATGGCAAGGGGCTAAGCATATAAAGATGGAAATGAGGGACATCTTTTGTAATATTAGATAGAATGTACTCCTCAAGCGAAAGGGGCTTTCTAACCGGTAATTTTTTCGCTTTCTTCAGATATGTTTTGAATGCATTGTCATCGCTGAGTACCGTCATAAGAGTTCTGAAGAGCGATGCAGGGTCGTTATCGAGTTCAATGAATAGCTTAAGAAAATCTGATTGTGTTTGTCGCTTTGAAATCATCTGTTTGATAATTTTCAGGTCATCCACAGATGCCCCAAAAATCTCCATACCTTCATATGCAATTGAGAAGATCTCGGAAAAGATTGCTGTTACCGGCTTGTTTTCTCCGTACCAGTAAAGTGTAGCTTGCAAGCCATCCTTTGCTGCACTCAACCGGTTCATTGAATGCCATTCAATCATGTTCCTTTCTGCTTTCATTTTTTTTGCCCGTTTTACGACACCATACAGCAAACCCGCGCACAGGGCAGTGTACTCCTCCATCAGAGTTATATCAGAAGCTGAATCAAGGCAGCGTATTTCTATTGTCGGTTTTCGCGGAAGTCTTACCTGCACGTCTTCACCCCAACCTCCCCTGGCACATTGTGGTATTCTCATCTCAACCGGAAAGGAGCACCATTCCGCATTATAAGCAACTCTGTAACTCTTAAATTTCCCGATGTCAAATCTTGAAAAGGGACTATTGCATGCAAGCGCGACAAGACACGGGACATAGGGAATCATTGCATTGGTAATCCGGATAGCATCGGTGAAATCAGGAATCGTGCCAATGTGAATGTGGGAACCGATAGGCATCTGTTCTGTTGGACGAGCACCAATAGGCAGGATGGTGTAACCCTTTTTTGTTGCTATTTTCCTGGCGCATGCGATAAGCGTTCTATTCTTTTCCTTGAATTCATCCCAGTTTGACCCTATTGTCATACGTAGTTCCAAAAGGTCAATATCAATCCCGGTGCGTGCCCAGGGGAGTTTTTTACGGATTTCATCGGCGATTTTCACTATCTCATCCTCACCGGCTGATTCAGTTGTTTTCTTCAGAACCGCCATTTCCCAATCGTAGCCAACGGTGAGGGAATGAAAGGGATGCTTCCTACTCAAGATGCAACCTCACTTTCAATTCCGTATCTGCAACTGTTGCGTTGATTTCATTGATATCATTTTTTGCCACCATCGTGTAATAGAAAATTCTTCCCTGAATATCCTTGATTTTGCGGAGTCTCTTCATTTTTATGGTTTTAATGGTGCTCCCCGTATCTATCAGTATCTTTCTTTCTTTATCGGATTGAGAATAGAATACAAATGATAAGGGGGTAGAGTATCCTGTTATTGAACCTTTTGAGACAAAAAGTAGCTGTTGGTTTGAAAAGCAGTAGCAGTTCCCGGTTGCTACTACAGTAATATATTCCTTCTCCTTGCGCGGCTCGATTTTCGTTTCTCTGTAGGTGATGTGCATGCGCGGTGTTTTGTTTTTGTCTCCTGTCCACAGGTAATTCAGTTTTGAAGTGCTGAAGAATATAATCAGTATTTCGTGTGAAAGTTCGTTTTCCAGAATGATGAGCCCGGGTTCTGGAGTGAAGTGACAATGCTGCCACTCCCACCATGCAGAATCATCCCAGCCTCGTTTATAAAGCGGCTTATTGAACCTGATGGTATGCAAACCGCTTTTTTCAGGAATATGGTACAGATTCATGTAATTTGGAATGCCACCGATAGCAAAGAAAATCCGCTGGGTCAATGCAATCTTCTTCTTCTGTTTCTTTTCTTTTTTATTCTTTTTTTTCGTTTTTGCAGGCTTAAAATGAAAACGGACGGTGTTGACCAGTCCCGGAAAGGTCTTGAAGAACGAAAACTTCTTTTCAATCGATAATCCTTTTTCTTCCTTTATTTTGGTAATGAAAGTGAGCGTGTTCTTTCCTTTAGTAGACTTCAGTGTGTATGATGTATTCCACAATCGATCTGGTTTTCCATGCTTCCCCAATGTTTCTTCAATGCCACCAAGTTCCACATATCCTTTTTGTTTGTAATAGCAACCTCCATAGAGTTCGTTCTTATGACTACCCTTATTGAAGAGTTGATATAATCGAGCTCCATAATAAGGAGAGAGAACTGCTGTTATGAAGGGATTGTTAAAGAGAATTTCCTTGTAACCATCACTGTCTATGTCCTTTTTGGTGAATCCTTTCCATTTCTTTGCTTTTCCCTGTATGCCGAGTTCTGTTATGCATTGCTTTGTTTCATCAGCATTCAGAACAATAAGGTCACCCCTTTTTACCATCCAATCCTTTAAAAATGGCCGTTTTATCGACATGGTTTTGCCTTTGATGCCCTTTGGAGTTTTAATTGTTTTTTTCGAAGAGCCCTTTATCCTTACCTTGACAGAGAAGGTCTCATACGGAAAATCCTCAATGCTCCCTGATCCTTTTATCTTTCTAATGTGCATAATCTCAGCGAGAAGACGAACCATTCTTTCCTCCTGATAGTACAAACGGGGGAACGTGCGGACCCATTCCCTCTTTTAAGCCACGAATTCTCACAAAAAACACGAATTTATTTGACTCAACATTCCCGAACAAAGAAGATACAGCAAAATGCATTTGTATGCTAATACTAGCACGCTGCTAATCTGCTCGTTCGAAAGAGACTGCAACTCATTGAACTAAGTATAATTTCAAGAGTCGCAGCATACAATAGATTCATTTGATTGTCAAATCATTTGTTGCCTATTTTATTTTTCTTGACGAAACTTTGTCTTTGTGATATAGTGCAGTAATGGATAAAATACTTTTGAAGGGTATGGTATTTTATGGTTACCACGGATCAAACCTGGCAGAAAAGCAACTGGGACAGCATTGGGAAGTGGATGTTGAAATTGCAGGTGACCTTTCTGTTCCCGGTTTATCCGATAACCTAAAGGATACGATAGATTATACAGAGGTATACGGGAAAGTGAAGAAGGTTGTAGAACATGAGACCTTTTCACTGCTTGAGAGCATTGCTGAAAGGATTGCAGAGAAATTGCTTAAATCTTTTCAAGCATATGAGGTTTTAGTAAAGGTTAAGAAGCAACATCCCCCTCTTGGAGGACCAATAAAATATGCATGTGTTGAGATCAGAAGAAAAAAATAGTATAGCATTCATCGGGCTTGGATCGAACGTCGGTAATCGGCGAGATAATCTTAAGAAGTCGATAGAACACTTGAGAAAGAACAGCAATATTACTCTCATTGCTGTTTCTTTGCAGTATGATACTGAAGCTTTTGGATACAAAGAACAGCCACGTTTCCTCAATGCAGTTATGAAGATCACTACCACGCTTGATCCTTATGCACTTCTGAATGAGCTAAAAAAAACTGAACGATTGATGGGACGAAAAAACGGAAAGAGATGGGGTCCAAGAATCATTGACCTTGACATTCTCTTCTACAATAGTCAAGTAATTGAATGTAAAGAACTTACTGTCCCCCATGCGGATTTGCATATGAGATGGTTTGTGCTTAAGCCAATGAGCGATATTGAACCGGATTTCGAACATCCCATTTTTCAAAAAACAATTAGCCAATTGCTTGAGGAATTGAATGGATAAATTCAAG
>SOKD01000390.1 GCA_004376305.1 Candidatus Cloacimonadota bacterium
AAAGAAAATAAATCTGGCAAATATGAGCATCATGGATACAATGATAACGAGCTTTGTATGAACGGTAAGTTTTGGCGCCCGAAATCTCCCTTCCCGTATAAAATTACCTTTCCGAAACAAATCAAATATTACGACAAACCCAATACCTCCGACTACAATGAGAAGCATCATTACAATATTTATTACAGGATCCGATATGAAACCTTTCAGGCTCGTTGAAAACAGGGAGAAACCTGCATTGCAAAATGCAGAAATACTGTGAAACACCGAATGGTAAAAAGCTTTCTTTGCATTACCAAAATATGGTAACCATCGAATGAAAAGCAGGATAACACCTATGCCCTCTGCAATAAAAGTAAATCGCAGGATAAATTTAATAATTCTTCCCACATCGCCAACAGAGGATAATTCGAGGATTTCCCCCATTGTTTTCTTTTCTCTCAACCCCAGCCGTGCTCCAAAAACAAGCGCAATAGAAATTGAAAATGTCATAATGCCAAGACCACCTGCCTGAATAAGCAGCAAGATAATAATTTCACCAAAGGTCGACCAGTGATTCGATGTATCCTTCACAATAAGACCGGTAACACAGGTAGCCGAAGTTGCAGTAAATACCGCATCAACTATGCCTGTTCTCTGATGGATTTCCGATGAGACGGGAAATGTTAAGAGAATTGAACCTAAAAGTATAATTGTCAGAAAGCTCATGGAAAGTAATCGCGTGGGATTCCTGAGATATGGCTGCGCAAAGAAATCCCTGAAGAATTGACGTTTCGAAAAAAGCATCAAAAGGAAAAATATCTCCCTTATAAGTCCGAGGAAACGCGAAGCTTCAATATTCTTCAAAGTAAGAAAAATGAAGAAGAAAAATATGAAATTCCACCAACCGCTCTTCAAGTAATCCCGTTTTGACGAAGATGCAAACAAGTGGTAAAGGAACTCAAAAACTCCTGCAACTATGAAGATCATGCTAACAATAATGCCTAACAGGTGCAACCAACCGGGAAACTGAACAAGAAATCCCGATTCAACAGTAACAAGCAGTATCATTGCTATGGTAAAAGCACCCATCACTTTTTCAAATAAATTGAATGATATCATGCTATTCATGCTATTTTTCATGAAAAAATTATACGTGAAAACACATCCATTGTCAACCAATAATTAGATTTTTGGGGTCTTTAAGAAATAAAACGTTTACATTGCTTTCTTTACAATCGAGAGGAGTCCCTGTTTCCATGCAACCCTGTGTGTGATTCCGGACCCATCGAGAGTATCCTGATTCTCAATGTACCATTCATAAGACCGAATCAGGGCATCCTTGTTGCTGTATTGTGGCTTCCATCCAAGGATTTTTTGAGCCCTTTCTATTGAAACAAAGGAGTCGGTATCAGCTGTATCGTATACCCATTTATACAATGGTGACAGCCGCAGCATCCACAGAGTTGTTAGCAGCGGCTTTGCAATAGAGGATGGAATCGGTAAAACACGGGAGCCGCTTTTGCTAAATTCACACATTGCACCAACATCTTCAAGCACGGTGCCAAATTC
>SOKD01000351.1 GCA_004376305.1 Candidatus Cloacimonadota bacterium
CTTTGCAATTGTACCTGCTCTTAGGGGATCGCGGATACCAATTGCCCATTTCCTGCCATCAGGCTTATCCCCAAAGACCTTGAGGTCGCCACCGGCATCAACAATACCGGCTGAGACTCCTTCTTGGTGAAGGATTTTAACGACTCTATCAACAGCATAGCCTTTCGATATGCCACCAAGATCGATAACCATACCTGTCTTTGCAAGAATAACTTTATCGTCAGCGAGCAGTATATACTGGTATCCCGTTCTAAAAAGGGCTGACTGAATTTCCTCCTCTTCCGGAAGATGAGGTTCATCTTCGCTGAAACCCCAGATATTTTCAAGCAGTCCCACAGAAATATCAAAAGCACCACCCGTCACTTTTGATAATTCCAGGCTTTTCGCGAGAATAAATTTTTCCTCCTCGGAAAGGGTCATGGTATCATGATGTATTGCTATTTGCCTGCAGAAGCTTCCACTTTGATATCCGTAATGAGCGTGAATCCTTTCAAGTTCATCATCAATGCATGTGAAGAGACTGTCGATATTTATTCCTTTTGGGGGATAACAGGTAATATGAACAAATGTGTCGAAGTAGAGGAACGTTTTTTCTACCGTACGACATTTTTTTCTCTTTGTGTAAAAGAATACGACGAGCGGAATGACTATAAAGATTGCCAACAATGGTAAGGCTTTTTTCATTCTAAGATTGCTACACTATGCCTTCATACCCGGGAATTGTTTCGAGCACCTGCTTTGCTATTTCGAGCGCTCTTTCAGGGGTGTCAGGAATGACCTTTTCAATCATAATCCTCCCATGTCTGGCAATAGAAATTGAAACAGAAGGACTTTTTATTATCATGAATAGTTTATGGAGTTTATCGAGCTGGAAATTTTTTGTGAGCTTTTTGGACATTGCTTCAATATCAAATACAATCTTCTTCTCAATGGTGAATTTGTAATTTCCATAATCGCCCTTGTGGCACAGGGCTTTGATGGAAAGGTCAACATCTTCACCGTTCAATCGTATCTTCTTGATCATTTATTACACGCTCTCTTTATTGCCTCTTTTTTACAAAATTTCCTTGAGGGCATCAAGAAAAATATCCACTTCTTCCTCTGTATTGTAGAAGTACAGCGAGGCACGGGCGGTTCCATCGGGTTCATTGAGGATGGATTTGAGAAGGGGATGACAGCAGTGAAAACCGGAGCGGATTGCTATGTGTGCGATTTCGTCAAGTGTGAATGCAATCTCATGTGGTGTCATGTTTGGGATCTTGAAGGGCACGACACCCGTTCTTTTCTCTGGATCCTGGGGACCAAGAATAACAAGATTTTTAATTGTTTTCATACCTTCGATCATTTTTCTTGTTAATTTCCTCTCATAATCCTCAATATTTTTCATCCCAATTTTCTTCAAATATTGTACTGCAGCCCCTAGCCCGACGCCTCCCGCAATATTTGGGGTTCCTGCTTCAAATTTCTCCCATCCCTGAGCAAGCGTATAATGCTCCACATCAACTTCGTCTATCATACCGCCGCCAATTTCAAAGGGTTCAGTGGATTCATGCAATGCCTCTTTTATATAGAGAATTCCTGTACCAGTGGGACCAAGCATCTTGTGACCTGAACATGAGAAGAAATCACAACCAAGGTCTTTGAGATTTATCGAAAAGTGTGGTGCAGATTGAGCGCCATCAATAAGAACAAGTGCATGCTTCCTGTGCGCAAGTGCAATTATTTCCTGAACGGGAACAATGGTGCCCAGGCAGTTCGACACATGGGTAACAGCAACAATTTTTGTGTGTGAATCAATTGCTGCTTCGAAATCTTTCATATTGAAGAATCCATCTATAGTCGGTTTAATTCGTTTGACCTCCACACCATACTTGTTCCCTAAGCGAAGCCATGGAAGGTAATTGGAATGATGTTCGAGCAGGGTTGTGACAATAGTATCTCCTTTTTCCAGTTTCAGCGAATGGGCAATGAGATTAATGCCATAGGTGCAATTTTTGGTGAAGATAATTTCTTTCTCATCAACGTTAAAGAATGCTGCGACCTTTGCGTGAGCTTCTTCATATTTTCTGGATGCTTCTTGTGAAAATGAATAGACTCCTCTCTCAATATTTGCGTTGTATTCGCTGTAATACATGGTCACTGCAGCGACAACACAGTCAGGTGTGAGCGATGTTGCTGCACTATCAAGGTAAATTACTTCTTTTCCGAGTATCTTGAAGTCGTTTCGAATCGCCTTAATATCCATTTTTTCCCCTTATTGAGCTGTTTTTTGGAGTGAAACCGTACCCTTTTTTTCGTCAAAGAGTAACATAAAATTCCTGAGGACGTCCCTTCCGAGAAGGCTGGGGATCTGATTTATTATATCTTCGTCTTGCGTGACAGCCTTACTTACAAAAAGATTATGAAGAGAAAGGTCGATCATGTGTCCATTAGAGATGAAATGAAGTCTTACGTCTTGCAGGACATACGTTTCTGCAAAACCACCCAATCCCATTATAGCATCATCGGCAATTTTCATTTTCTTAAAGTTGAGTTTTAACTTGCGTGCATCCCGTTCGCTCAGGATGGTTACGGGCGAACCCGTATCAATGAGAAATGATACCTTTCTCCTGATCCTGAAATTTGGAATTTCCAGAAGTACATCAATAAATGGTGTTCCATCCTGATGAATGTAGCCCTCAACAGTCATAGGATTACCTTAATTTCTTTTAAGCCAATAAACTCAGTTGTTATAAATTCCACATCGTCGGGAAATTTGGATTCAACTTCAGACATCAATGATTCAATATTTTTGTGGTGTGCAATGACTTTACGGTTAAGGACAGCAATGAATTTCCCTTTGAACTTTTTCTTTATCGAATCAAGATTTTGAATAACCCACTTTGTATCCTCAATGCTTCTCAGAAATTTTTCGCAGCTTGGTTCCATTATAGCTGTACCTTCAAGAGAGTTTCTTGGTTCAGCATCACCAGCCATCCTGCTGTTATACCCAGTACGGTTCCGATAATAACATCAGAGACGTAGTGTCTGCCAAGGTAAGTCCTCGAGAATGCAATTGTCGATGCTGTAAGATACAGTGGAATGGTTGTTTGAGGGTGGCGCTTGCTCATTACATAGGAAAAGGCAAATGCTCCTGCGGCATGGCTTGATGGAAACGAGGAGTTTATTCTTTGACTGTCTTCGCATGGTCTTTTCCTGTTGACGATAAGTTTAATGAGTACGCATGTAGCTGCTGCTCCTCCAACGGAAAAGGCGGACAGTTTTGTTGATTGCTGCACCTTTTCATTTCCCAGTGTGTATAAGCCTACAAGAATGGGCAGCGAAACATTTCTTGAACCAATATCAGTGAATCCGGTCATTACCCTATCCATACAGGGAGATGAAAGGTCTTCCCGTATCCTTCTTGAAATATACGAATCGAGATTCTCACATGAGAGCGGAGTACTGGCAAGGAATAGTACAAGCGCAAACCAGAAGCATGTTTCTTTCATGCAAAAAGGATAGTATATTAAATCCTAAAAGTCAAGATTTTTCTGATTGTTCTTTCATCATAAAAGGTGATAAATCTTGCTTGACAAAGGATTTATTTTTGGTTATGCTGAAAAAACTGATCATGGCATGATGAAAACTTACCAATAAAAAGATGTTTGGGTACAAAAGTATACTGGATTTAATAAAGGCCATTTCGATAAATATTCTTACCCTCTTCATCCAGTTCATACCGCGTTCATTATGCATACCAATAGCCAATGTGTTTGGTTTATGTGCTTTTGCTCTTCTCAGGGGGAGACGAAGAACTATATTGCGTGTTCTGAGAGTAGTAAAACCGGAAGCGAACGAAAGGATCCTGAAAACGCTTGCATGCAAAACACTTATAAACTATGCAAATAACCTTGCTGATTTTGCGCGTCTGTATCATATGGATGCTCGTGAACTCATCAGTATCACGGAAAATGAAGGACTGGAGTATCTCAGAAGAGCTTTGCAGGAATACCACGGAGGTATAATCTTTACAGCTCACATAGGTAACTGGGAAGTGGGATCAAATTATCTGGCAGCTTCTGGTTTTCCCGTGGTTGCTGTGGCAGAATCTGCCGGTCCGGGAGATACATTCTATAGCATCTACAAGAGATACCGGGAACATTTTGGAGCGATGGTGGTTTCACTTGAGGATCCATCCATTGGATTCAAGTTGAGGAAGTACCTGAAAACCGGTCATTTTGTGGGTCTTGTCGGAGACAGGGACATTGCAGGTTCAGGGGTTGAGGTGTGCTTTTTTGGAAAAAAGGCAGTATTCCCTCAGGGCCCGGCTTTTTTGTCACTTGCAACGAATCGTCCTCTGCTTGCTGCATTTTACCTTAGAAGAAACAGGGCGGGTGGAAAAGTTTATTATGCATGCGTTGAAGAACCAATAAAATTCATTCGGGGCAAAAATAACAGGGAGAATATTAAGAACTTAACGCAGTGTATTGCAACGAGAATAGAGCAGGTAGTAAAAAAGTATCCGGACCAGTGGTTTTCATACCCGCCACCCTGGGATTTATAAAAATTTCTATTGACATTTTGTTGCTTTTTTAATATATATCAATATGGTAGCAAGAAAAACAATTCAAACTGCAAAAAGCACAGAGAAAATGTTTACGTGCCCTGTGTTTTTTGTGGTTTTTTCAAATTAAATAAGGAGTCGATATGAAAATACAGTTTAGAGAAGCTCTTACCTTTGAGGACGTTCTTCTGGTTCCGCAGAAGTCAGATGTTCTCCCTGCAAATGTTAACATTTCAACGCGTTTCAGGAAAAGAATAAAATTGAATATTCCAATTCTCAGTGCAGCGATGGATACCGTTACTGAATCAAGACTTGCAATTGCACTTGCAAGGGAAGGGGGAATGGGTATTATACACAAAAATATGAATATTATGCAGCAGTCACAGGAAGTAGATAAGGTAAAGCGCTCCCGGAGCATTATGATTCAAGAACCAATAATCCTTTCACCTGAAAATACGGTAAATGACGCGCTGGGGATTATGAAGGAATACTCCATTTCAGGTTTTCCTGTTGTAGACTCGAAGGGAAAACTTTTGGGTATTCTTACAACGAGGGATATTGTCTTTGAGAAGGATAAGTCAAAGAAGGTAAAGTCAACAATGACAAAAACGAATCTGGTAACTGCACCCGTTGGGACATCAATTACAAAAGCCCGCAAGATTTTCAGGGATCACAAAATTGAGAAACTACCGATTGTGGACAAAAGGGGATACCTGAAGGGCTTGATTACTATGAGAGATATTAAGAAGAACGAGGAATTCCCGAATGCTTGCCTTGATAAATTCGGAAGATTGTGTGTTGGTGCAGCCATTGGGGTAACCGGAGACGCGATACAGAGAGCAAAAACGTTGCTCGCTGCAGGAGCGGATTGCCTTGTTATTGATTCCGCTCATGCGCATTCGAAGGGTGTAATGGAAACGGTAAAGAAGGTCAGGAAATTTTTTTCTGACATCGAACTTGTCGTTGGTAATATTGCAACTGCTGCAGCAGCACGTGAGGTTATTAAAGTTGGTGCGGATGCGATAAAGGTGG
>SOKD01000075.1 GCA_004376305.1 Candidatus Cloacimonadota bacterium
ATGGAATGCGTCCGCGCTCTTCGCGGAACAGAATTCTGAGAGAAAGAGTAACGCTCTCAGGAAGGAGTTACGAAATACAGAGGTTTATTGGAAGATCATTAAGAGCTGCCTGTGATCTTTCATTGCTGGATGGTCATTCCATTATCATAGATGTTGATGTCATCCAGGCTGATGGTGGAACAAGAACCGCTGCAGTTAATGGAGGCATGATTGCTCTCTATATTCAATTAAGGGAAATGGTTACTTGCGGTTACATTGAAAGACTCCCCGTTGCACATCTCATCGGCGCAGTTAGCGTCGGGAAAATGAAAGACGAAATACTTCTTGATCCTGAATACGAAGAGGATTCAAAACTCGATGTTGACATGAATATTGTAATGGATGAAGAATCACGTTTCATAGAAATAGCCTCCATCACAGAGGGAAATCCTTTTGCAACGAAAGATCTCAATGAAATGCTCTCTCTTGCAAAAAAGGGAATCAAACATATTATAGAAATTGAAAGAGAGTATTTATCACTCACTCTTGCATAGGTTTAGCTCATTTCCTCCCAATGAAAAAATGTTTTGAGAAAAAGGTCTCGATTCGCAAAGGAAGAGGGATCAGACTTGACAAATATCTTATGGGTTTAGGACTCGGACTCTCTCGATCAAGAATTCAGAAGCTTATTATAAGTGGGAATGTGTTGATAGATGGCAAGCCTGCAAAATCTCACCACATTGTACAATCGGGAGAATGCCTTTCAGTAAAGTATGAATACAGGGGGTCAACCACTGTTGAACCTGAGGATATTCCCGTTGACATTATTTATGAGGATAACCATCTGCTTGTTGTTAATAAACCGCCAGGAATGGTTGTTCATCCAGCACGTGGGAATCTCAGTGGAACCCTTGTTAATGCTCTTCTGTATCACACATCTAAAAGGCTTTCAGTTACTGATGATATGGCAAGACCTGGTGTCGTTCACCGAATTGATAAGGATACATCAGGACTTCTTGTTTTTGCCAAAGAGGAACGTACGCATGCTGCGCTTGGACTACAGGTACAAAATAGAGAAATGAAGAGGATGTACCTGCTTCTCGTCTGGGGTGTACTCCCAACAAACACAGGCACTATTGAAGCTCCGATTGGAAGAAATACCCTTGAAAGAAAAAAAATGAAGGTAACGCCGTTTGCATCGAGAAAAGCTACGACACACTTCAAGGTAATTACAAGATTCAATATTGCAACATATATTCGTGCCCAGCTTGAGACAGGAAGAACCCACCAGATCAGAGTTCACTTCTCTCATCTTGGATATCCAGTTATAGGAGATGCGGATTATGGCGGAAGAAAACCTTCAATACTCTCCGGTATTGGTAAAGAGAACAAGGATCTCTTTGATTCAATCTTGAAATCAATTAAAAGGCAAGCACTTCATGCAACACAGCTTTCATTCCTTCATCCAAGAAAAAAGAAACTCCTGACCTTCTACTCGCCACTTCCTGATGATATAAGAGCGGTGTTAAGGCTACTCTATGAAAGCTGCTGCAAAAAGACATCTCATTGCTGTAATACAGAATAGAGAGGAAGAAACGTGGGAAAAAAACTACTCATTATCGAATCACCAACAAAAGCACGAACCCTTGAGCGCTATCTCAAAGGTAAGGGATATACCATTCTTTCCTCAAATGGTCACATCATTGATCTTCCCAAAAATAAACTCAGTGTTGATGTTGAAAATAATTTCAAACCCACGTATGCTATAATCAAAGGAAAAACTAAACTCATTAAGCAGCTTAGGAAAGCGGCGAAGGATGCTTCAAGCATTTTCCTGGCAACAGACCCCGATAGAGAAGGGGAAGCAATTGCTCACCACCTTGCACAGGAAATAGCAGAAAAAATTGTACCATTTAGGGTGCTCTTTTATGAAATTACTCAGGAGAGCATCGAGAAAGCACTTGAAGAACCTGGGTACATCAATCTCAATCTTGTTAAATCGCAGCAAGCCCGTAGAATTCTCGATCGTCTCGTTGGCTATAAAGTAAGTCCTTATTTATGGAAAACAGTCAGACGAGGATTGAGTGCCGGAAGGGTACAAACAGTTGCACTGCGCCTGGTAGTAGAGAGAGAAGAAGCAATTGAATGTTTCGAAAAAGAGGAATACTGGACCATTGAAGCACTATTCAAAAAAGAAGGTAACGGTGAATTCAGGTCTTCACTCGCTAAAATCAGTGAAAAAAAACCAAGCATAACTTCAGAAAAAGATGCGGAAAAACTTCTCGCCAATATCAAGAAAGCTGCGTACAAGGTATCAAAGTACGAGAAAAAAAATGTAAGCAAATCTCCGCCTCCGCCGTTTATCACAAGTGGCATCCAGCAAGATGCTTCCGTAAGGTTCAATTTTTCAGCAAAACAAACCATGGTCCTTGCACAACAGTTGTATGAAGGAATCGAACTGGGGAAAGAAGGACCTGTTGGTCTCATTACATATATGAGAACTGATTCCTTCAGGATTGCAGAAAAGGCACAAAACGAAGCATTGAGCTACATAAAAGATGAATTTGGAGAAACATATATACCCACCAAAAAACGTATATTCAAATCAAGAAAAGGTGCACAGGGCGCTCATGAGGCAATACGCCCAACTGCTGCCCGGAGAACCCCTGAATCGGTAAAACCATATCTAAATCCCAATCAATTCAAACTCTATTCAATTATCTGGACAAGGTTCATCGCATCACAGATGGCAGATGCAATCTATGAATCAGTGACAGCAGAAATGGAAGGTAGCGTATTTCTCTTCAGGTCAAACTCAAGGAAAGTAATTTTTAAGGGATTCACAACGTTATTGAAACAGGAGGAAAAACCAGACACATTTGTCATTCCTCCACTCGTTTCTGGAGAAAAAGTCGATCTTCTGTCACTTGCAAAGAGCCAGCACTTCACGGAACCACCCAAAAGGTATACAGAGGGCTCGCTTGTCAAACAACTCGAAACAAAGGGTATCGGAAGACCGAGTACCTATGCACCTGTAATAAGTACGATACAAGAACGTGGTTATGTAACAAAACAAGCACGTGCGCTTATTCCAACTAAGCTTGGCAGAGTTGTTCTGAAGATCCTCATCGATTACTTCGAGGAAATATTCAACTATGACTTTACTAAAGAGATGGAAGAAGAGCTCGACGAAATCGAGGAAGGAACAAAAGAACTGCTCACCGTCCTCAATGATTTCTACAAGCCATTTTCCAATATGCTCAATAAGGTTGATAAGGCAGTTACAAAAATAAAAAAACAGGTTGAAGAAAAAACTGATGAGATATGTAAACTCTGCGGAAAAGCAATGGTTATAAAATGGGGAAAATATGGTCGCTTCCTTGCCTGTTCAGGATATCCTGATTGCAAGAACACAAAACACCTCGATGCACAAAAAGTAGATGGTAAATGTCCAGAGTGTGATTCCGCACTCATCATACGAAGGGGAAAATTTGGGCGCTTTATTTCGTGCGAGAAATACCCACAATGCGATTACTCAACCGCAGTTACAACAGGAGTACCCTGTCCGAAAGAGGGTTGCACGGGCGAGCTCGTTGAAAAAGTTACAAAAAAAATGAAAGTATTTTATGGTTGCAGTAAATATCCTGATTGCACATTCGCTGTATGGCATAAACCCGTTCCAAAAGAATGTCCACATTGCAAGAATCCCTTTATGGTAGAAAAATTTGCACGAGCAGGCGTTTATTTATTCTGTCCTCAATGCAAAGCAAAAATCAAAACCAAAGAATAATTGAAGGTCGCATTATTTATTGTTACAGAAGCTCACTGCTCATTTTCTATACACCACCTTCGATAAGTATTAATCTTCATCTCGCTCTAACGGAATAAGGGAAACAAGGAGGAAAGGATACTTTCCATTTGAGATGTTCAAAGAATGCTGATAGAGATAAGTTCGTAAAAAATAAAAAAGGAGTTACCATGCCAATCGTGAGACCATTTAAGGGACTCAGACCGAAACCAGAATTTGCAGAAAAGGTTGCTTCACCTCCCTATGATGTTATGAGTTCTGATGAAGCACGAGAAATGGCAAAGGAAAATCAAAGCAGTTTTCTCCATGTTATAAAACCTGAAGTTGATGTAGATCCATCTGTCAGCCTTTACGATGAACAGATTTACGATAAGGGAAAGGCCAATCTCCAAAGATTAATTGATGAAGGTTACTTAGTCCAGGATAAACAGAATTACCTTTACATCTATAAACTCCAGATGGGAGATCATATACAGAACGGCCTTGTTGCCACTGTTTCCGTCGAAGACTATGAACGGGAAAAGATAAAAAAACATGAGTACACAAGGCTTGAAAAAGAAAAAGACAGAGCAAAACACATCAACGTTCTGAACGCACAGGCAGGTCCTGTTTTCCTAACATACAAGGCAGATACGCACATTGATGCGCTCATCAAAAAAGCACAGCAGGTCAAACCAGTCTATGATTTCGTTGCTGACGACAACATACGACATACATTCTATATCGTCAAAGATAAAGAGATCATTGAAAACATACAAAGAGCATTTGCAAAGCTTGACCATCTTTACGTTGCAGATGGTCATCACCGATCAGCAGCAGCGGCACGAGTAAAGAAAGAGCGGCAGGAAAAGAATCAAAACCATGCAGGTGATGAAGAGTATAATTACTTTCTTACCGTTATTTTTCCACACAATCAGATGTTTATAATGGACTACAACAGGGTTGTTGCCGATCTTTGCGGTCATTCACCGGACGAATTCCTTACCAGGATCACTGAGAAATTTGAAGTGCAGAAAAGGAAGAATGCATTCAGACCAGAAGAGAAACACCATTTTGGAATGTTTATGAATGGCAAATGGTATCAACTTATTGCAAGGGAAGATACCTTCAACAAGAATGATCCTGTGCTGAGTCTCGATGTAAGTATTCTTCAGGAGAATTTGCTCAAGCCCATTCTCGAAATCCAGGATCCGAGAAAAGACAAGCGGATATCATTCGTAGGGGGGAAACGAGGTCTTGGAGAACTTGAACAACTTGTCAATTCAGGTCAGTTCGCCGTTGCTTTTGCAATGTATCCCACTTCAATTGAGGAATTGATGGCAATCGCTGATGCAGGAAAGGTAATGCCTCCAAAATCAACATGGTTCGAACCAAAACTCCGCAGCGGATTGATCACGCACCTGCTTTAGTTATATGAACAGGGTATTGCCTGGATTTTAAAATCCTCATATAAAACCGCGTAGTAACCGTGCCCTTATTACCTAACCAAGAGAACCGAACAGGGGGAACAATGGATAACCTTATCGCTCGTACTCCCTATCGCCCGCTCCTCCTCATCATGCAACCCTCTTGTCCCCATGACAATCAAGTCATATTCACGCCCAAGATTACAGATTGCCAATGAAGGCTTTTCGTCACGTAGCAATGTTGTCTTAACAGGATACTCTGCCTTTCTGAACACCTGCTCAGTATCGTGAAGAATTCGCTTTCCATCTTCAATAAAACTCTCTTTCAGGTTGTCCGAAATATCAGATCTGTACATTATGGGGACATA
>SOKD01000020.1 GCA_004376305.1 Candidatus Cloacimonadota bacterium
TGCCTTTAATGCCCGTAGGGAGTGGTGTACTGTTTTCGGATATCAAAAAGGATGTGATTGAGTTGGTACTTGAACTCCATCTGAGCGATTTTGATTTTTTTGCTAGCGGAGAAAGTGGTTTCCATGAAAAGGTGGCTCATGAACCAACTTCTGTGTTCAAGCTCGGCGGCGGATACAATGGTTTCAAACCTCTCACCCTCTTTTCTGATGTTGAGGGATCCTTTGACATTCAGACATCCGCAACTAAAAAAGTTGATATCTTTTCCCTGAATGCCGGTGTTGAATACAAGCTGATCGAGAATGTGGTGTTTAGACTTGAGGCAGAGAATATCTTTGACCAGCGGTACGAGATCTGGCCAGACTACACCGAAGGTGGCGTGCAGTTCTACGCCTCCGTTAAATATAAGGTTTTAAAATAATCTGCTTACCCCGTTAGAAAACATTTTCCAATGGGGTGCAATCAGGTATAATGCGACATTATACCTGAGCATTATTCAAGGAGGTGAAATGAGTTTAATGGCTATGTTGATCAAGGGCGGATACCTGATGCTTGCTCTTGCGATATGCTCAACAGTGGCAGTTGTGTTTATTATTGAACGCTTTTTCTTTTACAAGCGATCAACAACGGACACGTTAGCTTTCCTGTCAAATTTAAAGAAGTCGATGGCAAGCGGAGTTACCACAGCCCGTGAGCTCTGTAGAAAAACTCGAGGGATTATTCCCGATGTTGTATACTACGGTTTCGAGCATTTTGAAAGAGGCGAAGATGCAATGAGAAGGAGGATGGAGGCGAGGGGACAGCGAAGAATACATGAAGCTGAGCGGTTTCTGGGACCACTGGCAACAATCGTGGGAATTGCGCCGCTCATAGGATTTTTAGGGACTGTTATTGGAATGATAAAGGCGTTTATGAAGATTGAGCATCTTGGAGGAAATGTTAATGCGAGTGTACTTGCGGGAGGTATCTGGGAAGCGCTCATTACAACAGCTGCCGGACTTGCTGTCGGCATTGTTGTTTACATTTTCTATAATCACTTTGTTGGACGAGTTGAAGCACTCTCGAAAGAGATTACCGATGTTACAGAGGAAGCAATGCATATTTTCTATTCAGGACGGAGAGGAGAATGAAGATGGAAAGGCGGTATAAACGGATGACCTCAATCAGTCCAATTTCCATCGCTGACATAGTACTCCTTTTGCTCATTTTCTTCCTTCTCACCTCAACCTTTGTTATACAGCAGGGAATTAGAGTGAAACTTCCAAAGGCATTCAGTGAGGAATCTGCAACGCCTGATAGGATTACCATAACGATGACGGAGGAAGGCCAGCTTTTTCTTGAAGATGGCTTGGTAGGTCTTGATAAGCTTGAGATTGTCCTGAAGGAAATGATCGAGGAGATCGGAAATCCTCTTATTGTAATACGCGCTGACAGGACGATTATTATCGAGAAGGTTATTCGTGTAATGGATATAACGCGTGAAGCTGGTGCAGAAAAACTTCTCATAGCCACTGAACACATAATGCGATAGCACAA
>SOKD01000283.1 GCA_004376305.1 Candidatus Cloacimonadota bacterium
TACTATTTTCAAGAGAAGGAAGTGAGAACCAATACCCGCGATGCAGTAAACAAAAGCTAAAGCGCTGAATATACCGGGTAAACCAAAAAAGAACGAACCAAGAAATGCAAGAGGAATATAAAGAGCAAACATCTGGAAAAGAGCAAAACCCGCTGCATGCAATGGTTTGTTGAGCACATTCATTGCAGCGGTTGAAATGAGGAAAATGCCCTGCAAACCGTAACCGATTGAAACAATCCTGAGATACATTACCGCTGTGGAAATGACCACAGGAGAATCATTAAACAAGGAAACAATTGGTTCTGCCGCAAGTGCAAGAACTGCAAATACCCCTACCCCCCACATCAATGAGAATTTTTCACTGACTTTGATTCCGCGTTTCATTCTATCATACCTTCCCGCTCCCCAATTCTGCCCAACAAACGGTGCAATAACAGAACGCAATGCCATTACTACCGTAAGTGAAAAGATTTCTATGCGCGATGATACACCATAACCAGCAACAACCTCCTTCCCATAGGATGAGACCATTCTTGTTATTATTCCCATCGTGAGAGGCATAATGATTCTTGTTCCAGCGTTCGGTAAACCTATATAAAGAACACGTTTCCATGACTCCATAATCATCTTCATTCTCGGTACTGTAAAGGTCAGCATTCTATCCCTGTAATGAAGCACAAAAAGAGCTACAAAAAAGGTAATAGCACGGGAAATAACGGTAGCAATGGCAGCTCCCTGTATCCCCAATCGAGGAAATGGACCAAATCCAAAAATGAGCATTGGGTCGAGTAGAAAATTGCATGCTGCGGCAACCATCATAACTGCTGCAGGGGTTTTTGTATCACCTGTAGCCCTTATTGCGCTATTCCCCACCATTGGAACAACTACAAATAGTACCCCAAAGTACCATATTCTCATGTATTGCTTGATCAATGAAAGAATGTCCGGGGTTGCACCAAGAAGACGGAAAACCGGCTCTATAGTCAACTGTCCAACACCCGCACACAATGCAACAAGCAAAACCGATAAGATAAGACTATCTGTTGTCAACCTCTGAATCCTGTAATGATCACCTTCACCGATTGCCCGAGAAATAACCGCTGAAACACCAATACCCAGTCCGTGAGCAAGACTGTTAATAATGAAAATCACAGGAAACGTGAAACTCAACGCTGAAAGCTCATCCGTGCCAAATCGTCCAACAAAAAAGGTATCTGCCAGATTAAAAGCCATAATACCTACAATGCCAACAACCATTGGTATTGTTAAACTTATTAATGTCTTTCCTACTGGTTCGGTGACCAGACGAGCGCGTTTACTGTTTTTCAAAATAAATCAATGGATAAAAAAAGACACAGCCGAATGACTCAATTATACGGAGATGCTCATTCCATCATACGCAATATGAAAACCTCTGTTTTCAACATATCTCCGTTTCTCTCTATTGGTATTAACACTATTTGTATGGTTAATGTGTGTAAAATAGATTTGCGTTTTTGCCCCTCTCAGCCTTCTCATTGTATCCTGAATTGGTGGATGTGGTACATCGTTGTAACGAGAGAGTTCACTCTTTGAGTAAAACGTTCCATCAATGATGGCAATCTCAACCTCTTTAATTCGGTCAATAATCTCCTCTGTCCAGCAATCAACATCGGGAATATAAAGTACACGTTTTTTTGTCTGTATCTCATAACCAATTGTATCTGCAATTTCATTTCTATGAGGAACTTCAAAAACAGAGAGATTAAAATTCTTCATTTTGATCTCTCTGCCAACTATCAACTTTTTTATTACAATATTCTTCCTTTTTATCAACATATTAAAAGGATAATTCGTGTTGAGAAAAGAACCCATTTTCGGCGTGCAGAATACCGGAAGATTTCTTTCATCAACCGATTCCCTTCCCAGACACCAGATCCCCGAACAGTGTCCAAAATGAGCATGCGTAAGAAATATACCGCTGATGGGTAATTGCCCTTTTCTTTTCACACGAACCCCTTCCCCTTTAAGCATATCTATCTGATACTTCAAGTCTGGTGATACATCAAAGAGGTAACAAAGCTTCTCTTTTTTGGAAATGAGAGCAATTGAAGGCCCCAGTCTCCTGGATTTTTTTTGCTTGCGCGCACTATTGCAGGTCTTGCAGTAACATCCAATTTGGGGAATACCATCATCCTGACCGGAACCAAGGATCTTTATCTTCATTATTGACTATTAGAATGCGAATTTCATCTGGATGATTTTGGGGTTATACATAACTTTTCCGTTGTATACATCATACTCATAGCCACTTGCGGTCGAATGAGAAATTCTCTCTTTTACAATGTGATGATATACAAATGTCTCAGCGATCGGTGAGAACATTAAACCGACAAGATAAAATGCACCTGGTCTTGCGTCCTCATCTCCTCTCGCTTTATGCATTGCGAGGTCCAAGACATAACCGGTTGCGCATGAAGCAAGACCTCCTCCCATGGTTGCAAAGAATGTCTCCCATGGATTCTCAATCTCAACACCATCGTCAACCATCGAATTTCCTGTGAAGTATACACCCGCCGTACCACCGAGAACAGTACCTACAAGACCGCCTATTGTCATTGTACCCGATAAGAACTTCAGATCTTTAATGTTCGGTCCTGCTGCAAATGAAACACAACTCACACAGCAGGCATTGGCAGTACCAATCATAAATCCAGCCGCTCCACCGACAACCCCCAGACCAATCTGGGCACCCATTCTTGCTGAGTTCGATGCAGCAAAAAGAGAAGAACAACACACAATAATTACCATTACAGTCAACACTATCCTCTTCATTTTACCCCCAGTATACATCATCTATGGATTCTCATTTACTGTTTGACAATTACCTTGATTTACTCACGCTCCATTTCGTTAACTTCCTTATCATACTCTCATATATTACTACAAATGCTTTGAATTGTAAATTAAAATAAACACCGTTGCTTCAAAATGATCATTCTCTCTTCTTACTTCTTTAAGGTTTCCTTGCGCGTAATTGGCCACATGCGCCACCAATAGCACTTCCCCTGCTGACTCTCAAAGAAACTGCCTGTGCAATGGGCGAGAGCCAATTTATAAACTTTTTTATTCTTTCCGGATCGGGTCTTTTAAATTTCCCCGGTCCAATTGAATTAAAAGGAATGATATTTATCTTGCATGGAATATTTTCCGTAATGGAAGCCAATCTTTTTGCATCGGATATTGAATCATTGAATCCTTTTATGAGTACATACTCAAAAGTAATTCGTTTCCCCTTTAGTGAATAATAGTCTTCCAGGGCTTCAAAGAGTCTTCCAAGATTATACTTCCTGTTTATGGGCATGAGGATTTCTCTTTTCCTGTCGGTTGCAGCATTTAATGAAACTGCGAGTTTCACCTGAATCGATTCCTGTGAAAGAGCAATGATGCCCGGTATAATACCTGCAGTTGATATCGTTATTTTTCTTGCACCGATATTCATACCATTCTCGCAATTGAGTATCTTAATGGCTTTCATTACATTTTTTAAGTTGAGCAGCGGTTCACCAATACCCATCAGCACAACATTTGAAATCCTCTTTTCAACAATGCTCTCAACTCTTCTCACCTGATCTGCAATCTCCCAGACTGAAAGGTCTCTCGTAAAACCAGTTTTTCCTGTCATACAGAAAGAACACCGGAGAGAACAACCTACCTGAGTAGAAACACAGATGGTCTTACGTCGCTTCGTTGGAATAAATACGCTTTCGATTGTATTTCCATCGGGAAGACCAAAAAGGAATTTTAAGGTTTTATCCCTGGCTTGCAGGACCTCTAACACTTTCAATCGCGGCAATGCTATCCTGCTCTCCAGTTCTTCTCTTTGTTTCTTTGAAAGTGTCGTAATATCAAGGAAATTATCTATGTCCTTCTTCCATATCCACCGATACAATTGAAGAGCCCTGTAGGACTCCATTGATTCACCAGCGCAAAATTGCTTCAATTCCTCGATTGTCATATTTTTCAGATTGACTTTCATAATTTACCGGTCCCCTTGATATTTCATGTATTCTTGGTACTTCATTTGGTATGTGAACCTTAATTACTTTATTGACCAGTGAATGGTATGTATCCTTGTATTCTCCTTTGGCGTTCCATACAACCCATCCATCCGAACCTGCATCTTCAGCAGCCTGCATTTGTACTCTGATATAATCCTTTCCAAGTTTTGAACGTTTCCAATCAAAACCCTGTATGTATGCAACCAGTTTGCAATCTGTATAACGAAGTAGTGAATCGCCCCTTTTGATGCTCTTGAACACTATATCATAGGTTCTCTTTTCCTTTTGACTGTTAAAAAGGAAATTATCTGCAAAATGGGAAGGATAGAGCATAGGGTAAACAATGGAAACCCTCTTCCCCATTTCATAGAAATGCTGCCCCTCACGGGGCAAATGATTATGCCATGCCGCATATCCAAATAATGCAATCGAAGTCCTTACGCCATAACTCTGTAATCGCTCCTCAGCCTGTGAAAGAAAAGCAAGTATTGCATCCTCTTTCATTCCTTTCTTCTTATATGGAAAGCAAGCGTCTGTATTGCCATTCATGGATGGAAATCTTACGTAATCAAATTGAATTTCATCAAAACCTGCTTTTGCAGCTTCTTCTGCAATATCTAAATTGTACTTCCATGCATCCTCGCAAAAAGGATCAACCCATACAAAACCATTTTCATCTCTCCATAGCTTTCCTGTTCCCTTAACCCTGACACCATACTTACCGTTTTTGTATCGGGCAAACTCAGAATCCCTGAAAACAACGATACTTCCAAGTAGATAATAACCATTTTCCTTTAGGAATGTTACATAACTCTTAATATCCTTTATGAGCGTTCCTTGAGCGCCAACCTTCTTAACTATACCAAGACTCGATCGGTATGTCAGATTCCCATGCGTATCTTTTATATCTATCACCATTGTATTGATGAGTCCTCCAAAATCATTGATAAGCTGTTCCATGTATTTCCTATCGCCAGCACGGTATGCATTAATATACAATCCTCTGGTAAATTGAGGTTTGCGTTTCATTTCCTGTTCCTGATTACCAGATAATGCAAGAGAAATAAGCATAATGAATTCAAATAACAAAATGCTCTTTCTCATACTCGGTTTTCCATGAATTTGGTCATTTCTCAGGGCACGCGAAAATCAAAAAATTATAATTGCTGAACAGTACTCTAAATTAACAGAATGTTTTTATATTATTTCACTGTTTAGTTTTGTGTATGTTTGACCTTAACACACTTGAGCATTTAATCGTTTCAGACTCTCCTCTTTGATGCCTCAGGGAATGCCCGTGAATTTTTTGATATACGACGCTCCTGCACATGATTTTTTTACGGGATATAATCGAAGTCACCGCTTATCAAATGAACACCAAACGCTTCTTATAATTGACCTGCTACTGTAATATATCTTAATTCTCTTTACCGTAATTCCTTCGCTTCTCTTGAGCACAGGTTTGAAAAAGGTGCCATTCTGAGTAATTCTTTC
>SOKD01000356.1 GCA_004376305.1 Candidatus Cloacimonadota bacterium
ATGATGGTATCTACGTTTTTTTCTTATTATTCGAATCCACCTCCAGGAGACATTAGACGTCTATAAACTCTACTCTTTTCCTTGGTGCAGTTGGATTACCGTAGCAGGATTGGCGTAGGAGGATGAAACCTACTGCATCGAGTAGAAGATACAAGGATTGAAATCTTCTGATTGGTAAAACAGTCCCATAAAAAATTCGGAATTTTCTTAAAAAATACTTGCATTTTCAGACAATAATGATTATAATGTAATAGAGAATATTAGTATGTATCTATTATGAACAGTAGAATGGAAGTGTGATATGCTTATTGATACAAAGAACAATCAAAATAAGGTAATAGCGCGTTATAAAGATGGGCGAATGGTCAAGGGTTTTACTCTTGATTTCTCTCCTATAAAGAGTATCTTTCATATTGCAACCCCAAAGGAGCAAAATGAAGAAAGTACGTACGAAATCGAAATGGAAGAGCTCAAGGCTATATTCTTTGTAAAAAGTCACGAAGGAGATAAAGAATACAAGGAGAAAAAGAAATTTGAGGAAGTTGACAGCTCACACCTCATGGGTTTGAAGATCCAGGTTGAATTTCACGATGGAGAAATAATTAGAGGGAAAACAATGGTTTACAACGCAAACAAAAAAGGGTTTTTTATCTTTCCCGTTGATCCCCGGAGCAATAATGAAAGAATTTATGTAGTATCAAGTGCGCTTGAAAAAGTTCTTACGGGTGGTGCTGTAGAAGATTAGGAAAATCATTTTTCCTCAAATTCCCTTCGATTTTATCCCCGTCATGTTTTTCATGATGGTATCTACGTTTTTTTCTTATTATTCGAATCCACCTCCAGGAGACATTATTCAATTATGAACTCTATCCTTGCCTTGGCGGTGAATATTTTTATTTAAGTACGATTTTTCCTTTTGGTTCAGGAACAACTTCACCGATAATTGATGCATACGCAAACCCAGCTTGTTTCATTTCTTCAATGATCTTTTCAGCGTTCTCTTTTTTAACAGTAAAGAGTAGTCCGCCTGATGTCTGGGCGTCGAAAAGCATGTCCAGCATAGAGGACTGTATTTCACTTTCTGTTACAATAAATGACTCACGCGCCTTTTTGTTTTCGTGTGTGCCTGCAGGGACGATTCCCATCCTGGTGAAATCTTCAACATCAGGAAAGAACGGGACAGCCTTGTGGAATATCGTTATTCCCATACTACCATCGAGCATTTCGACGAGATGCCCAAGAAGACCGAAACCGGTTACATCGCTTGCAGAGGTGACATTGAATTTCATCATTATTTCAGATGCTTTCCTGTTCAATTGTTTCATCGATGTAGTGACTATTGCTATTGTTTCCGGTGATGCCAATCCTGCTTTCAATGCGGTATTGATTATTCCCGACCCGATCTGCTTTGTCAGTATGATGCTATCGCCAACTTGACCACCTTTGTTCCTGATTACTTTTTCAGGATGAATGATGCCGGTAACAGCAATACCATACTTTAATGATTCATCTTCTATGCTG
>SOKD01000019.1 GCA_004376305.1 Candidatus Cloacimonadota bacterium
TGAGAATCAGAAATTGCAATTGTTCGTCAAGCTCTGCGGTGGTGATGACCTCTCTGCCAACAATTGCAGCAATACCGGAGAGCTCTTCAGCAGAAAAAAGCTGCGGAGCGCAGGTGAGAACACAAAAAGAAACTGCAAAGAATAAAAGGATAAAATACTTTTTACCGAATTTCATGAGAAAGAAAATGTATTGAGCAAAAGAATATCTACCTCAATGAAGATAATCAAATGCTCTATTTAAGAAGTTCGTAATGTTTTTCTATATCGGCAGTTGCTTTCAGGCTATCAAGCCATTCATCCATAACCTTCTTTTGGTTGAGAGTCATGAGGTACTGTCTGACATTGATGCTAACATCAGCAAGTGTTACTTTTTCTTTCGTTGGTTTCCTATCGATCAATTTAATGATGTGATAACCAAAATCAGTCTGGATAACATTGCTGTACCCGCTGATTTTCTGGATGGCGAAAGCAGCATCTTCGAATTCTGGTGTTTCAAACATTTCACCGTATCGGAAGTAACGAGGTAGTAATCCTCCATTGGTTGCTGTTATTGTATCCTGAGAAAATGTTCGGGCGAGTGTAATGAAATCTTCTCTGCTTTTCAGCTTTTCCAGAATTTTGTTTGCTTCTTCTTCCGTTGAAAGAAGTATGTGGGCAATTTTAATTTGGGAGTTAAAATCTCGCTCGTGTTCGGTGAAATACTCTTTTACCTCGAATTCACTTACGTCACCTTCACCCTCAAGGCGTTTTTGAAGAAGCTCATTTGCAAGGTACTGTTTTATGACCAAATCCAGTTTTTTCTTCACGGGTTCATCTTGATCAAGTCCTTTTTTTATTGCTGCTTCGTACACTACCTGCGTGTTTATCCATTCATCTATGAATCCTTCTTTCTTATCGACGGGGACTGTGATAAATGGGGGAATTTGCTCATTAAGTTCTTCAAGTGTGAATACGCTCTTGTTTACACGGGCAACAACAGTTCCTTGTACCGGTTTCTCCTTGCAACTGAAGAAAGCCAATGGGATAATGGTGACTAAAAACAGGAATAAAGTTTTCTTCATTTTCGCTCCTCTTCTTTTTCCTTTTTCCCCGCCATGAGAAGAACATCCTCGTTTATCGTAACAGGGATATCTTTTTTGAGTTTTTCGACCAGATCAGATTTTATTTTGTCCCTTTCAGCATTCTTCATTTCACTACGTATTCTGTTTTTCACCATTTCAAAATCATTGTAGCCAGGTGGCTCAATATCGATGAGCTTTATAACACAGTAGCCATCCTTTGTCTTAAAGGGTTTTGAAAGTTCACCTTTTTTCATGCTGAATGCTTTTTCGCGAAATTCCTCGGGAAACTTTTTCTGCGCCAGAGGACCAACTTTCCCCTCGCGGTTCTTGGAATAATGTATTGATTTTTCCTTGGCTATCTTTCCAATATCGCCTCCCCGTTTGATTCTTCGATAAATATCTTCTGATTCCGGTTTTGATTTAATAACGACGACCTTTGCCATTCTTCTCTCTGGGATA
>SOKD01000237.1 GCA_004376305.1 Candidatus Cloacimonadota bacterium
GCGAACGCATCAATCCAACGGGTAAAAAGAAGATGACAGAAGATATAGAGAAAGGAGCTACAGTTGCAATCAGAAACGAAGCAAACAAACAGGCTGATGCAGGAGCATCAATACTTGACCTTAATCTCGGTATGGAATCAGGAATAAGCGAAGACTGGGTGAAAAATCTTGTTACGAAGCTTCTCGCTTCTCCAGATCTCCCTCTCTCATTAGACCTGAGGAATGAAAATCTTATAGAGGCAGCTCTTCAGGAGTATGGGGGCAGACCCCTTCTCAATTCCATAACCATTAAGGATATGGAACGTAAGGTCAAACTCCTTATCCGATATGGAGGTATGGCAGTATTCTTGCCCATCGATGAAACTGGTATTCCCAAAACCGCAGAAAAGAGGGCAGCACTGGCGAAGCGGGTAGTAAATTACCTGGATGAGATGGGATTTAATAAAAATAGAATCCTATTCGACCCCATTGTTATGAGCCTTGCAACCGGTAATGACCCACGTATAACCCTTGAAACACTCAAATCGTATAAGAAACTCGGTCTCCTGACTGTTCTCGGACTATCCAATATCTCACACGGTCTTCCCCATCGTGCAAGTATAAACAAATATTTCCTCGATCTATGTGTGAATATTGGGCTTGATGCCGTTATTATGAATCCACTTGAGAAAGAAACGGTTACTGATTTAGACCTCTCCCCCGTTTTCTCAGGCAAAAAAGAAATTATGGCATTTCTTAAGAAAACAAAGATTGAAAAGAAAAAAGAGAGATCCTCCAGAGAAGAGAAGCAAGAGGATAGGATTCTTAGTACAGTAATTTCTGGAGATAAGGATAAGGTGCTCGACCTCGTAAAAGATCTGCTTAAGAAAATGAGTTATGAGAAGGTTATAGAGGACGTTTTACGACCCGCACTGGACCAGGTGGGCAAATTGTATGAGAAAAGAGAAATTTTCCTTCCCCAGCTTATTATGGCAGCAGAGACTGCGCAGACTGCATTCGGGTTTATTGAAAAGAAATTTGCAAAGAAGAAAATAGAAGAAGGAGTCATCATTATTGCAACGGTCAGGGGAGACATCCACGACATTGGAAAAAACATCGTGGCAATGATGCTCAAAAATGCGGGATTTGATGTTACTGACCTCGGTAAGGACGTTCCATCGGAAGAAATAATAAAGGTTGTGAAAGAAAAGGAGGCAACGATTATTGCCTTATCCGCACTTATGACAACAACTGCGCTAAGAATGAAAGAAGTAATAGAGTTGGTAAAAAAGGAACATGTGCCCGTAAAAGTGATTGTTGGCGGTGCATGTATCACAGAAAAATTCGCAGCTGATATCGGTGCTGACGCCTTTGCATCAGATGCTTCAGCAGCTGTAACTAAAATAAGGCAGCTGATAAAAACAAAATAAGAATTGTTTGAAGATTGAAAAAACATATATCCGAATACAGCATTTCAAATCAACCCCCAACGATTCAGACAAAACAGAATCTTCTGTCTTCTGTTCCATCTTCCAATCTATGGTGATACGGAATTCATATTTGACCTTTCACTTTTCACTTGAAATTATTCTCTTTCCCTTATTGACCACACCTATATACTCATCCGATAAAAACCTTCCCCGTATTTAAAACCAGGGCTTTTTCCAACCTCTGCCGAAAATCTCTTTATTCTCTCTTCCCAGTGGGGAAGCTGCTCTAATTGACTCTTATGTATTCTTATTGCCTCTATCTTCCTGTCTAAAGTTTTGCTAATATCGTTAATAAGAGTCGGTTCATCAGTCGGTGTGAAAAGCAATTCCTCTGCTCTGTGTGGCTTAAGGTCTATCTCACGCAGAAACGGGAAAAAATGCCAGTCTCGTGCAATCATTATTGCATCAATGACTGCAAATCCTGTTGCTCGATGGTCAGGATGAAAATGTCGCCTCCATGGATCATGGGTAATGATTGTTGATGGTTTCATCTTTCGAATAAGTGATGCAATTTCCAGTTTCAATGTATGCACAAAATCGATATCGCCATCGGGATGACGGAGAAAGATAACTTTTTTTACCCCGAGATACTCCGCTGCTTCCCTCGCTTCTTGCTCTCTCGTTTCTGCAACACGGAAGGGAGAAGCATCTTTGTCCCACGTCCCCTTCTCACCGCAAGAAACAATAACATAGTGGACTTCATCTCCCTGTTCCGTCCATTTCGCTAATGTACCACCACAGGCAAGTTCAGGGTCATCAGGATGTGCCATAACGATCAATCTAATCTTCACTGATTTCTCCATATACCTTTAAATATTTCCCGGCTATTTTATTCCATTCAAAATTGAGTGCCTTTTTGCGCCCGGTTTCACCAAGCCTATGTCGAAGTTTCTTGTTTCCGATAAGGCGAGAAATTGCTTCTGCAAGGTTTCGTTTGTTTCTCTTTACAAGGATTCCAGCATCCTCACCAACCGTTTCAGCCAAACCAGTATCCTTAAATCCGATTACCGGTCTTGCTGAAGCCATTGCTTCAAGCGCAACTAATCCGAACGATTCATAGTACGATGGGACAATGAGCATCCCTGATTTCTGATAATGCTGTCTAAGTTCAGTATGTCCAACGGGTCCCCAAAATCTAACAGGAAGTCCACCAGCATAGGTTTTTATGCTCTCAAAATTGCGTTCTCCTTTTGATGCACCACCAACAACATCCAGGGAAATATCACGTTTCAGAAACCTCAGTGCATCAATGAGAAGATCAAGTCCTTTGATTGGATCGATCCTTCCAACAAAAAGAAGTTTCGAATGTCCATCAGCACTTGGTGTGAATCTCTGAACATCAACACCATGAGGAATGGTCATTATTCTTACGCATGGATACATTTCCTTAATTTCATATGCTTCTTTAACAGTGGGAGAAATTATCAAGTTACAGCTTTTAATTATCTCTTCTTCTACCTCTATTCTCATTTCATCCTTTCTTATCGTTTTAAGCATCTCAACGGTATGTAAACTATGTACCCAGGGAATATTTATATGGTTTTTTGTAAACAATCCAACGAGTCCAGAAAGCCAGTAATGAGTGTGCATTATGTCGTATCTTCGCAACTCATGGTACCCAATAACCGTATTAGAAAATTTACGAAGATTTTCACATGGCAAATGAATGACATTAATCGATGAACCAAGTCTTGTTTTTCCTCGTTTACCGCATGTAAAGATATCAATCTCACAGTACTGCGATAACGCCTGATAGAGATGGGAAATGCAGATACTCATTCCACCCGATTTCCCTGCTCCAACTGGATCGAGCGGAGAAGAGTGATACGATATCACTGCAATTCTCATCTTCTCACTCTCTTTGTATATCGCCTTTCCGCTCCTAAATCGAACTTGTACCTTTCTGCTCCACGGAGGAAATCATAATACCGTACTTCTTCCTTTATTGCTAATTCTATGTCCAGAGCTATCGAGATGATACCCGGAGACAAATGTTGAAAATCTGTATTAAATCCCATGTTATAAAGGTATACGCAATCACCAAAACGGAAAGACAGAAGAGCACCTATCGGTAACGAATCAACAAAGGTTACATGAAACCTGAGCCAGCCCTTCTGGGAGAACGAATTGACAATGTCTGTGAAAAATGCGCGCATTTCCTCAGAGAGAAATTCTTTCTTTTTCTTACTTGATGCAGCCATTAAACGAAAGAGAATGTCGATTTGTTGTGATTCCATCTCTCTCACCACGAGACCATCTATCTTTTTCATCTTTCTCCGTAACTCGTGTCTGTGTTTACCATTGAGGTTTTTGAGGTATTCATCCCAGGAATCAGGAAGCAAAAGGAGTGGGCTGAGTTCAGACTCCTCAATCCTTGCATCCGTGATATAGTTGGGTAAGTGTTGAACAATGGGACTGTTCATCTCTAGAGGGAAAAGGTCAACGTGCCACTCCTCTGATGTAATTTTAGAAGCCAACGTCATAATAATGTCTTCCTTGCAATCGGGAAAATACATAATATCAATAAGGTCAGTTACACGTTCATCACCTATAAATTTCACCATTCTATTCTCAACCGTTCCTGGAAGGATGCCCACAGGATTATCATCTTTCCAGAAGACCATAATATCTGGATCCGTTTTCCATAGCTGACAAAGGGCTGTAAACCACTCATGGCTGAGAAACGGAGATGCGTTTGGTGTCTTTTGAAAAATTGTTTTCCATATCCCCAAACTGGAACTGAGCTTTCGCGTTTTCATTACCAAATGTTGACTGGACATCCTGACTCCTTGGACTGTAATTCCATATCTTGAACCCAAAAAGATTATGGAAGTGTACCACCTGATAGCAGGAAAAACCTGCTCGTTTTATCCCCCGCGCAGATTTATGATTGGATGAAGTGGTAAAGATAAGAGTATAGGAATAACCTTTGCCCTTATAAAATCTTACAACGTCACTAATAAGAAAAGGATAAATTCGATTCCCTCTGTATTTCACATTTGTGAATGCATCATACAGATACACTTCATTTGGTCTCACGTACAGCATATCTTCTACTTCATCAACCCGGCATTGTGCTGTAGCCACAAACAGATAGGCAACTGGTTTCGATTGATAGAAAGCAACAAAGAGCTTGTGTCCCCGTGAGATTCGCTGCTCTACCACGGAACGCTGCACATTCTCAAGTTCAACAGGATTGCTGCAGAGCTTCACAGCAACCGTCAGCAATGGATTAATGCGCGGAATTGTTTTCTCAGAGGTAAAACAATAAAGCCCTAGCGATTTTCGTGTTACACCCCTTTGAAGTCTGGAGAATCTATTTGTAATCAATAGAGCCCTCTTTCTCTTCCAATAGTGGTTGGCTCTCCGTGACCCGGATGTACTTCGGTTTCATCTGGCAGTATGAGTAATTTTTCCCGAATGCTCTTCAGTATTGCCCGTTCATCCCCCCCAGAAAAAGATGTATTTCCATGTCCATTCGGAAACAACGTATCGCCTGAAAAAAGGATGTTTCCCACAAGGAAACAACATCCCCCTGGTGTATGTCCCGGAGTATGTAAGACCTTCAGTCTATCCTGTTCAAACTCGATTTTCTGATTGTCTTCCAATTCCAAGTCAAATCCTGGTCTCCAATCCAGTTGGTGGACTGCAGTTCTTGCATTGAAAGCTTCTTTAACCTCCTGTAGAGCACCAATGTGATCGGAATGACCATGTGTGAGGAGAATGAGGATTATATCAAGACCGGATGCCTTTTCGATAATCCTTTTCGCTTCTGCTCCGGGATCGATAATAATCCCACTATTTCCCGATTTCAAAATGTAACAGTTTGTTTCCAGACCACCAACAATCAAACATTCAAATATCATAACACATTATATTGAATTTTGTTGTGTATTAAGGATTCCCAATGTTCAGGAGAACATCACATAACCCTATCCTTTTCAAAATAGCAGACGAAATTCCAAATGTCAAGAAATAAACAAAAATACGAA
>SOKD01000032.1 GCA_004376305.1 Candidatus Cloacimonadota bacterium
CGGAATATTTTGATCATCGAACTTTTGAATTTAGTCGATCAGACCATTGACTTTCAGAGCCGTGTTGAAGACGCGCTGTCGAAATCCTATAGAACACTCGAAGAAGCGGTCCTCCAGATGGGTAAACTCAAGGTTCTGAACCTTGCCAGCGCTGTAAATATCGAAACAAATATCCATATTGGGACAAGGAGAATTATGGGGGTTTCGCTGCCTGTTGTAGATACTGATTTTGAGGAAAGGGCACCCTATTTCAGTCCGATGGGAACAAGTTTCTGGATTGATAGTTCTCTGGATACATTTAAATCAGCGCTGAAACTGCTCGGAAAACTGGCCGAGCTGAGAACATCGGTACTGCGGCTTGCAGACGAAGTGAGAAAAACCATTAGAAAAGTAAACGCGCTTGAAAAAATCGCTATTCCCGATCTGAAAGAAACTGTATCATATATAGAAAGCAGGCTTGAGGAAAACGAACGGGACATGTTTGTATTGATGAAAATGGTAAAAGGACGTCTTGAAGTAAAAAGAGCAGGTGCAGTGAATAAAGGGGAGAAAAATAGTGAATAGTCCCATAAAAAAAATTATGGTGTACATTGACGGGTCAGAGCAATCGATTACCGCGGCGCAGTACGCGCTCTGTTTGAGCAAATTTACCGGTGCTGATCTTATGGCTTTTTATGTAATAAACACAAAGGCCCTGGATGACCTTCTGAAAGCGAGAATATTTCTGAAAGAGGAGCAGATGGATTATGAGCGTGATCTTGAAGAAGATGCAAGGCGGTACTTAAATCACGTCAGAGAGCTGGCCCGGGATAAGGGGATCACTATTGAAACGAGAAGCGCGATGGGTAATGTTCATCGGGAAATTGTAAAGATTATTAAGGAAGAGGGCTTTGACCTTCTTATCATAGGAGAGCTCTCCCATATACGCAGCAGGAGGGATGAATTTTATGACGAAACGGAACGGGCAATGCGCATAGTGCCATGTTCTGTGCTGATAGTGAAAGACGAAGACAGCGTCTGGGAGCATTACGAGTCGCTGGGAAAATAAGGAAATGATTCTTGAGAACCGTGTTTAAAAGAGGGGAATTCAGCAAACTCTAAATAATTTACGAGGTGATTTATGGCACTTGTTGACCTGATCTCATCCGAAGTTGTTAAGGTTCCTTTAACTGCGGATAATAAACCTGCAGTAATCAGGGAGCTGGTTCAAATATTAAAAGATTCCGGAAAAATTGACGATTTCGACCATGTACTGGAAGCGATTCATAAACGCGAAGAGATGGGAAGTACCGGGCTCGAGCGCGGCATTGCTGTGCCCCACGCAAAAACCGGTGCAGTTAAGAGTTTAACAGTGGCTATTGGCATCTCACCGGAGGGTATTGACTTCGGTTCCCTTGATTCAAAGCCTTCTCAGCTTTTTTTCCTGATGCTGGCACCTCCCAATCAGTCCGGTCCTCACATTGAAGCGCTAGCGGAAATTGCAAAACTTTCACGTTCCACGGCATTTA
>SOKD01000065.1 GCA_004376305.1 Candidatus Cloacimonadota bacterium
ACAACCCTAAATGTGTCTACTGGAATTTAGGCCGATGTGTCCAATCGATGCTGAAACAAGAGATTCCCTTTTCTTTGAAGTTTGAGTTGGGTTTCCTCATTAATACTTTTCAGTCACAGATTAACGCGAATAATTTCCTTGACATTTGTATAGTTTGTTTATATATCTAATATACTATGAAACTATCCACACTATTTAGGTTTAGAACAAGGTTGTTGTTGCATTCAGCAGGAATAGTAAGGTCAGCAGGAGGATCAAAAGGTGGTTATTATCATGAAAGAAACTCAAGAATGCAATTGATCTGTTCTTGAGAATTCAACCCTGGCAGACCTTATAAGGAATTGGAAAAAGAAGATGCATGTCTTAAATTCAAATTGCCATTAATGCAACATTTCTCAAGGAAGGAGTGGTTATGAATTTACTCAATATTGAGCTCAATCTTTTTCTCACAGTGATCCTCATCTATTGTCTAAGCTTTTTGTTCTATATCGTTTATCTGGTCTTTCCTCGCGCTCTTCTGAAGGGGAAGGTTGCGACGTACATTCTGCTTTTTGGTGCATTTCTTCACACAATTCTCATCATTCTGAGAACGATAGAAACAAAGCATGCTCCTTTTCAAACACTCTATGAGAGCCTTTCTTGGTTCAGTTACTCTGCTGTGTTTGCCTACCTTTTTATTGAATGGAGAAGAAAGGTTAGGCTTCCAGGATGTATCGTTTCCGCCATTGCAATTGCTGCATGCTGCTATGCGTACTTCGCTCTCTCTCCGGAACCAAAACCTCTGCCCCCAGCGCTTCAAAGCGGTTGGTTCGTTTGGCATGTCGTGCTCGCATTCTCTTCTTACGCAATATTTGTTGTTGCCTTTGCCGTTGAAATAATATGGCTTCTTTTGGGAAAGCGCGGCAAGAAATACGATCTTGAAAAAAAACAGAAAAAGTATTTTCATAGAATGTCTTACAATCTCATTTTATTTGCATTTCCGCTTCTAACATTTGGAATCATCTCAGGTGCAGCATGGGCGCAGGAAGCTTGGGGAGGATATTGGGTGTGGGACCCGAAAGAAACATGGTCTCTCATCACATGGTTCGTTTATACCCTCTATCTGCATGCTGTGGCGATTCCCCGTTGGGGAAGGATGAAGGCTTCCGCTCTCAATATCCTTGGTTTTGTTTGTATGATATTTACATTCCTCGGGGTAAACTGGCTTACACGTTTGCTTAATATTCCGAGTCTTCATGCCTATTAAACGCTTCAGTTAAAACCTGAATAATACGAGGAGATAACATGAAAGAATTTATAAAAAAGTTTTATGGATTGTTAACATCAACAAAATTGACGCTTGTCGTACTTTTCATACTTGTCTTCTTTATGTTCATTGGAACACTTTTCCCTCAGGGTGGAACATACCAAGAGTACGTGACGGTTTTTGGAAAGAGCTTGTATTTAAGATTATTCCCTTTTGGAATATTCAAAATATTCCATTCATGGTATTTCATTACTGCAGCGGTTACTCTCTATATTAATCTCCTTCTTTGTTCTCTACGGGGTTTTATAATTGAAAGGAAAAAGCTACGCCTCGGCTTTGAAAAACCCATTGGAGCAACAGAAATCAAACTATTGGACAATTTCTCATCTGTTGAAGATACACTGAAAAGAAGGGGATTTCGTTTCGTCAGGATCCACGATGATGAAAATTCCATTTCACTGAGAGCATTGAAAGGTATGAGAAGAAGGTTTCTGTCAATGTACTATCATTTCTTTCTTGCGATAACACTATTTGGATTTCTGCTTTCAGCCTTCACTCGATTTGATGGAATTGAGTATTTCAAAAACGGCGAAACAAAATATGTTCCAAGACAGAGTAAGGAAATGGGATTCTATAAGAGATTTGCCAATTTCGACACGGAAAAAGTTGATAGTATAGGGGTAACAATGGAGGAGTATATAATGGAGTACATCTGGTATAAGGACGGTTATTATCCAAAGGACTACAAAAGTGTACTTGTGACTCAGTTCAATGGCAAGGAAAGGAAAAGGACAATCGAAGTCAATAGACCTTTAAAATTCAAAGGATTGACTTTTTATCAAATGGATTATAAGCAAGATTTTCAAATTGAATTAGAAGATACGCTTCTCGAGCTTACCTCCAGTACTCCCTTCACCATACAAGGAATTGATGGATCGTTTATGATAAAAAATGTATACGTGGGAAAACTTTTTTCCGATGATGGATCAATTACTGACATAATACCAAATGCAAAGATATATTTCCGCATGACGAAGGAAGATAAGTGGGAAAAGCAGGGTAAACTTATCCTTGATGAATCAATATCCATCATGTGGAAGGACATCATTCTGAGGAATGTTACAGAAGTGAGCGGAATTTACTACAGAAGAGATGATGGGGTTCTTTTGCTCTATATTTCCTTTATATTCTTTATGCTTGGATTATTCCTAAGGGTTTTTCTCCCAACATATGAGATGAAATTGTTTTATGATAAAGCTTCCCAAAATATCTATGTGAAAGGAACGAGTTCGGGTATTTCGGCATACATAGATAAAGAGATTGAAGAAATAGAGACACTTTTAAACCAAGGAAAAAAATAAAGATCCATATTGAGAAGGCATTCATATTGAAAAAATTCATTGTTGTGAATTGAGCAGTTCGTTTTTTCAGGAGGAAATAATGCAAACTTCAAAACTTTTCATTTCTTCTCTGTTTTTTCCTGCAATTCTGTTATTGGATGGACTTTTCCAATATTGCCGCACTCAAACCCTTTCAGAATATCACTACAACAAGCACACGAATTGAATGAAGAGTGTTCATGAAAATCCGAAATTGCCGTTACCAGGATTTATTCTTCAGATAAAATGAAAACAGGGCAATTTCACTTGCCAGATCAATGTTTCGCACCCTTATTTTTTTCATCACCTTCAATCGTATCGGGGCGAAGTTAAAAATGCATTCCACCCCTGCATCAACGAATCTGTTTGTAATCTGCTGAGCATTTGATGCTGGGACGGCGATTGTACCGATCTTTATTTTCTTTTCTTTGATCTCTTTCTCAAGATATCTCATATCTTGAACAATAATTTTGTTGAACTGTTTCCCAATCTTTTTCTTATCGATGTCAAATGCGGCGACAAAATAAAAACCCCGTTCTTTAAATCCAGGATATGCAAGAAGAGCTCTACCAAGACTTCCCACCCCGATCAATGCAACATGCCATATCTTGCGCGTCCCGAGAATCTCAGAGATCTTTCTCTTTAATTTTTTAACATCGTAACCGGTACCCGATTTCCCAAATTGCCCAAAATAGGCAAGGTCTTTTCGAACCTGTGTATCAGGAGTACACGTCATTTCTCCAATTTCAACAGAGGTTATGGTCCCGACCCGACTCCTGTCAAGTTTCGATAAAACCCGTAAGTATGTTGACAGCCTGTATACCGTGAAATATGAAATTTTTAAGCTCTCAATCTGCATAATGCTTTTCTTCTCCTTTTTGTTTGTGAAGAAATCCACAAATGTTCTTAAAATTTTTTCTCAAGATACAACTAATATAGTACTATTTTGTTATGCAAAAAGCGTACCTTGAAAAAAGAAATTGAAGAATACGTATTAAGTATTTGGAAATAATGAAGATAAAGACATACATAAAAAAGAGGGATTCCCCTACGTTATTACTTATTTGTTACCTTTTGTAACTATTCCCTACATCATAAGCCTTGTAGACTACTCAATGGAGTGTTATTGCATACTTTCAGACATTTTCAGCGAATGGAAAATATTGTTACAAATAGTATCACTGTTACTTATTGAAACATTACTGTGATAAGCAAACCTACCAAATGCAATTGGTCATAAGGTGCAATGCAGCTGCGAAGAATGATCTTCCTTGTTGATATTTATACTGCTTGTGGCAATTTTATAAATTGATAGGACTGAGAGTTTACCCTCATCAAATTGGAAATCCAAATATTGAAAACCTTGACAAAAGAAATACTGCAGCAAGGCAATGTAGGTTTTATGTTTCTCTTTATTTCCTTTCAATTCAATCGATATATCTGATAATATTTGGCTCTTTCATCCATGTTTCATTTAAAACTGTATCTTATCCTCATATAGGAGGATAAGATGCGATGATAAATCCTGTATGTTGCTGAGCAAAGAAACAGCCGGCACTTAATCCAAAAAACTTTAGATATACAGTACCGGCTACTCTTCTTATTGCCTTTTATCTATAATATTCCCTTCAAATCACCCGTATCTCAATCCTCTTTTATTCTTCAGCCTCCGGAATCTCATGAATCCCTTCTACCTTGTATTTTTTGAAATCAAAATTAGGGCTTCGTTCTTTGGTATGACATTCCGTACACGTTTCTTCAGTTGGTATTACAAGCCCTGCAGCCTTAGCTTTCTCGATATCTTTCATAATACTGGTCTTCTTGTAGTCACTTCCTGGTCCATGGCAGGATTCACATCCAACGTCAACGAGCTTCGGTGTAGATGAAGTGTCTACAAAACCTCCATCTTTTCCATAACCGGTTGTATGGCACGGAAGACAATCCTTATTCTCAACAGCGTTTGAGTCACTGAGTGTCTCGAAAGCACCAACATGAGACGTTTCCTTCCACGATTTGTAGATCTCTTTGTGACATGCTTTACATTTCTTCGAGCCAACATACGAAGGTCCACTCGTTTCCTCGCTCGTTCCTTTCGATATACAGAAAACCAGAACTAAAGAGAGAAGTAAAAAACCAATTAAGACCATTCTCTTCATTTTCCTCACCTCCCTTACGAAATATTCTGTATACTCCCTTTTTCTCATTATATCACACATTTACAAAAAGTTCAATAAAAAAATAGCATTTGTGGATTATTCTTTCAATCCATCGCCCCGAATTTGCTGGGATACGGTAATTCCGCATCCCAGCAATACAGTATATCGGCTTAATCCAAAACGACTAACTTTCTTTTGGCACAGAATTCACCTGCATCCAATCGATAGAAATATACACCCGTGGTGACTCTGCGACCAAGGTTATCTCTTCCATCCCAGGAAATCGAATAAAATCCTGCCTTCTGTTCGGCATCCATGAGCTTGCGAATCACTCTTCCCGCCAGATCATATACATATAACGTAACCCTTCTGTCTTTAGGGAGCGCATATTTTATCTCGGTTTTCCTCGCAAATGGATTGGGGTAATTTTGAAAAACCCTGAACACAACAGGAATGCCACTATTGGTCGGAGACTCAACTATTCCCAGGAGCTCATTGATCGTTATCACAAGAAGGCTCTCGGCATACGTATGGTTGTGGACACCGTGACTGCCATCAGCCGAGACAAATTCATGGTTGAACTTTGCCTGCTTGTATTCAACGGTAGAGGTATCCATGGTTGCAAGCAATGTATCGAGGTCGTTTAGAAGAGTC
>SOKD01000358.1 GCA_004376305.1 Candidatus Cloacimonadota bacterium
TTTTCGATGGCTTTGCAATGTCCAGATATGCAGGCAAAGGCATCTTGGAAAGGCTTTCAAAAAACGACAGACAATGTATTCATGAAGCGCTCAAAAAGGTCGATATGGTTGATTACAAGAAACACCACTTTGGAAGCCTATCGGGGGGACAGAGACAACGTGTGCTCATTGCACGGGCACTCGCCCTTCAACCAGAAATCCTGCTACTTGATGAACCGGCAACAGGACTCGACACCGTTGCACAGGATAGCTTCTACCACCTGCTGTCACATTTACGGGACAGTAAGAGCCTTACCATCATTATAGTTTCTCATGACATTGGAAGTGTTTCACTTGTGGTTGACAAAATTGCCTGTCTCAATAAGCGTATTCACTTCCATGGCTCACCGAGCAGCTGTTTTTCCTCGCAGGAGAAACTCCAAAAAACCTTCGGAACGAATATTCAGTTTTTGCTGCACGATCAAAACTGCGAAACGTGTCTCAGAAAAAAATGATCGACTTATTAAGCTTACAGTTTTTCAGAAATGCCTTCATTATGAGCCTCCTGTTGGGCATTCTGTATGGCGTCCTTTCCTTTTTCATTGTACTGAGAAAAATGTCCTTTCTGGGAGCAGGAATTGCACATACAGCCTTTGGAGGAGTAGCATTAGGGATATTGATAGGTATCAATCCTTTCTATTCATCTTTGGTCTTCTGTATTGTAGCGGCAATTCTTATGGGTAAATTGGTACGGTATGGACACATATCATACGATACCAGCATAGGGATTTTGTTTGCCTCCTCCATGGCATTAGGAGCCCTTATAATAGCATTGAAGAAAGCGTATACATTCGATCTTTCTGGTTATCTTTTCGGGAACATTCTTGGTGTAACGTCATTCGATACCATGGTGGTTATTATCGCACTTTCTTTGTTCATTCCCTTTATTTTACTCTTCTTCCAACGTATTGTCTTTTTAACCTTTGATGAAGAAGTGGCAGAAGTCAGTGGTGTTAAGGTACAATTACTTGATACGTTACTCCTTGTTTTTCTCGCCGGTATTATCGTTATCAGCATTAAAATTGTAGGCATTGTCCTCGTTTCAGCACTGGTGGTACTCCCCGCAAGTTTTGGTCTGCTTTTCACTAAAGATTTCCGCATTGTGATAGCCTTCGGAATACTGTATGCAGTAATCATTATGGAAGGCGGACTCCTCCTTTCCTACTCTCTCGGCACTCCAGCAGGAGCAACCATAGTGCTTGCAGGAACGATCATCTATTTCATTGCACTTGCTGTGAAGCATATAACCGGTGTAACGTAGCGTAAGTCGGTTACATCCAGAAAATGACTTGACAAATCATTTCGTGTATGCTATTTTTCACTGTGTTTTTAACCTAATCTGGGGAAAGGAGCAGTAATGAAGCATATAATCACTTTTTCTTTATTGATTCTCCTTATCATGACTGTTTCGAGCTGCGAAAGGAAGGGAACAGTTTCTGACATTGCACGAATACAGCAAGCCGATAGAGCAATAAAGCTTATTCGGAATGCACTCGAAGAATATTATATCAAATACAATTCTTACCCACCAAATAATGTAGACCTTGAACAAATCCTTATACCATACATGCAGAAGTTCAGAACACCAAGCGGTGATAGCATCTCTCAATGGGAGAAAGAGATAAAAGCTGCTTTTTCGAAAGGACCATTCTACTCAACCGGAGATCCTGAATTGAATTACTTCGTGAAAGCAATGGCAACGGATATAAACAAAACAACGGTGTCTGCCCGACCATCACTCATCAGAAAAAAGAAAGAAGAAGAAGAAAACAACAAGAAAAAGAAAGGAAAGTAATGAGGAGGACCACAATACTCAAGAAGTGCCTTTTTTATCTGTTCCTTGCGCTCATCCTTAGCTGCGCTCCGAAACAAACGGTAAAAACGAATAAAACGGATGAACCGGAGAAAGAACAGAGCGAATGCAAGAAGCATTACAATATTGGTTTTGAATATAAAAAAATGAAGATGTACGAGGATGCCCGGATTAATTTCGAAAAGGCTGTTGAATGCAGTTCTCACTACGTCGACGCATACCTCGGACTTGCCCATGTTTATACAGATATGCAGCAGTATGGGCTCGCAGAGGAAACGTACAAAACCCTCATAGAGAATGTACCGGGAACAATAAAGGGCTATATTGGACTCGGCTCACTCTTTGCAAAAATTGCCGAATACAGCAAGGCAATTGAAGCATATGATAAGGCGATGGAAATCGACTCCACAGATGCAAGTATTTACCATGGAAAGGGATTTGCTTACGAAAAGATGAAGGATTACACAAAAGCTGAGACATTCTACGAAATCGCATTCGGACTGGATTCGGAGAACCGCGCTATCACATTTGCGCTCGGTAAAATATATCTTGAAAATAAAAAGTGCGAAAAAGCAATAGCACTTCTTGAAAAAGTTGCTGAAGAATTTCCAAAAGACATTGAAGTACAATTCAGTCTGGCAGATGCATACTTTGATTGTAAGCAGCACAGCAAGGCAGTTGAATCGTACTTGAAAATTGAGCCTGATTTATCAGAATTCGCAACGATTTACATAAAAATCGCAAAATCGTATGAAGGATTGAGAAAATACTCAAAAGCTGCAGAATACTTCGTTATTGCTGTTGAAAAAACTGCTAATAAACTCATTCCCTACTATCACATAATTAATATGTACCTGAAAATAAAGAACTATGGCTCGGCACAGAAATATATAACGCAGGCATTTTGTGTTGCCCCCAGCGATGCAGGATTAAACTGCATGAACGGAGATGTATATCTCGGATACGGTGATTCCGCCCGTTCATCAAAGAAATACAAGAAAGCAATTAGCCACTATCAGACGGGCAAAAACTGGTACGGAAAAGCACGCGGGGATGCAAAATGGGGGTCTTATGCAGCAAGTGGCATGAAGCGTGCTGACGTAAAGATTAAGAATACACAGCAACTTCTGTGGTACGGAGATGATTAATAAAGTATAGGAGCTCTTATGTGGAAAAAGATTTTTTTCATTGTTCTCGCCTTACTTATCGGGTACGGTATATGGTCTTATGTCATCATATTTGGCGTGAGAGTACGATACAGCACACTCCTTGACCAGGCAAAAGCAATCGTAAAGTACACTTCCTCAGATCCGGATGCAAAGATACGCAGAAAGCTAAAATTCAGAGCGGAAGATTCCGGTTTTGTCCTTATTGATGAAGATATTGAAATCTCCCGTTACGAAAATGATATCATCATTTCCATATCATATGCAGACAGTGCAATATTACCGTTCGAACTTAAAATAATCTATTACGACCAGGAAATCGAAGTCTCAAAAGAAGATATAGAATGATGAACAATAATTCACTTTCACGAGAAGTTCTCATTCTCAATCAGAACTACGAACCGCTCAGTGTAACCCACGTTAAGAAAGCATTTATCATTTCATACCTTGGCAAGGCACAGATCATTGAAATATACAAAGGATTGCACCTTAATACTATTGACAAAAGCTTTCCGGTTCCCAGTGTTGTCCGTCTCAAGAATTATGTCAGGATATCAAGAAGAACAATTTCTCCAACGCGGAAAAATATCCTCAAACGAGATGCATACCGGTGTCAGTATTGCGGTACAAAAATCGGACCTATGACCATCGACCATATAATCCCCAAAACAATGAATGGCAAAGACACATGGGAAAATCTTACCTGCGCATGTGTACACTGCAATACTAAAAAAGGAAACAGAACACCAAAAGAATCCGGAGCTAAACTTATCCGGGCTCCGAGGAAACCACATTTCTTCTATCTCATCCATAATATCGTAAATGTTCCCCATCCTACCTGGCGCCCCTATCTTTTTCTTGACCCGTTGTAGGAGAAAATGACTTATCTTTTTCCCCTTCTCCTCGCATCCCTTGTCTCCTTGCAACCAATTACATCAATAAAAATTGAAGGCACTCACCTCTTTTCTGAAGAAGAAATTATAAGGAAACTGCAACTCACGCATCCTGTAATTTCAGAGCAGAATGATATAGAAAAAAGGGTTCAGCGCATTCTCGAATTTTACAAAAGTGAAGGATATCTCGACGTATCCCTTACGTATGAGATTCATAAAAACATTCTTATTCTGAGCATTACAGAGGGTGAACTCTATAGAATCGGAACTATTAAGATCAAGGGAAACAGGTTCATAAAGAATACCATTTTTCTCGAGCTTCTTCTTCTTCACAGAAGTAGAACATTTACGTTGCGCAATTTTGAACATAGTGTCTCTGATGTTCTTGATTTTTACGGAAATAGCGGTTTTCCCTTTGCAAGAATAGTCCCTGTGTATTTCACGCTCAGCGAAAAAACAATCGATATAGAACTTGAAATCGAGGAGGGTCCGAGACTTCGGTGGGGAAATGTCCTTGTTCGGGGCAATACGATTACCAGGGACTACATTATTCAAAAGCAGATGAGAATTCCAAAGCGGAAATACTTCTCTGAGCGCCAGTTACATGTGAGCAGAGTATGGCTTGAAAAACTTCCCTTCATTGCTATTACGGATACATTTAGCCTCAAAAGAGGAACAGAGAGTGGAACACTTGACATCCTCGTCTCCATCACAGAAGTAAAATCAAACAGGATGAGCGGTATTATTGGTTACATCCCGCCGATAGAAGAGAAAACCGGGGGGTATATCGGTATCATTACCGCTGAAATGCTCAATCTTTTTGGCACGGGGAGAGCGCTCCGTGTCAAATGGGCAAAACAGTTACCACCCTATACAAAACTTGATGTGACATATACTGAACCATGGGTTTTCGGGAGTATGGCAACGGTGGGATTCTCCCTTTTTCACCTGATTGAAGATACCATGTACACCTTTTCGAAAGCTCAATTAAAGGTAACAACGGATGTATCCATTAACCTCTCCCTCAGCATTCTTACCGGCTGGGAAAAATTTTCACCGGCAGCCATTGATATCCCCCCCGCAAAAAAATACTCTTTCGGTACGGAATTACGAATCGCCACCCTAGATTATGCGCCGAATCCAAGGAAGGGTATTGATTACCGCTTCTATACGGAATATGGCAAAAAGACATCAATTGATATAATGAAATTTAGCCTTCATTTGCTCAATGTTACTCCCTTTTTTGCCAACAATGTACTCGCCTTCCTCGTTTCCGGAAAGGCATCACGAACAAATGAACCTCCGCTTCCCGAGTATGAACAATTTACCCTTGGTGGTTACAATAGTCTGCGCGGTTACCGACAAAGACAGTTCAGAACCATTCAACTGCTACGCATAAGTCCCGAATACCGTTTCATTGTCTCAAAGAAATCAAGGCTTTATTTTTTCTATGATGCAGCGTACTTCAAAACCGCTTCCTATCCGCATAACGCAACAGAAAATTATTATAAAGATGGGTACGG
>SOKD01000274.1 GCA_004376305.1 Candidatus Cloacimonadota bacterium
AAAATTCGTGATTGACTTTTTAACGAGATTTTGATATAATCATCAAAACAGCAAATGGAAAAGAAGTTCCATACCATACACAGAATAAATAAAGGAAGGAAAGGAGGATGTAATGGGAGATAATGACATCTTGGTGGTTGTTTCCAAGGTAAAAAGCTACATACGTGCAAAAGCCGGTATGAATACGTCAGGGGCGGTGGCAGGTGTGCTGTCTAACCTTGTTAAGGAATTGTGTGATAAGGCAATTGAGAATGCCAAAAACGATAGACGGAAGACGGTAAAAGATCGCGATTTTAGCTAGAGAACAGCAGTAAAGAAAAATTAGTAAATAGTAAATAGGGAAATCCACACACAATCGGAACTCGTATGGTATTGTTCACGAGTATCATACGGGTTCTTTTATTTCCTACCTTGCCTTGTATTTAGCATTCAGAAAGGACAATTACGATGTAAAATGTAGGTTACAGCAAGGAAAAGAACTTGACAAGGGATGAATTAAGCGGTATTTTAAAGTAGAATAATATCCCATTGCAGCGATATTATTGTTACTATACGGCAAGTCTCCTTGCTTAAAAGGATTGAGTGTAGTTTAATTGCCTCAGTTTTTCAAAATTTGTGATTCTTTGAAAGGAGGAATAATAATGTTAAAAGATTATCCAAAAGAGGTGACCTTAAAGAGCGGAGAAAAAGTTATTCTCCGACCGATGGTCAAAGAAGACGAGAAAATGTTATTAGAATTCTTCTTAAGACTCCCCGAAGAGGACAGGATTTTTCTAAGGGATGATGTTTCAGATCCTAAGGTTGTTAAATCATGGGCAGAGAATGTAAACTATAAGCATGTGATTCCGATCTTAGCGGAAATAGACGGGAAGATAATAGGTGATGCAACATTGCATCGGAGAACAACCGAAGAACTACAAAAAATTGGGGAGATCCGTATTGTGATCGACAAGGATTTTCGACGCCATGGATTAGGCGCTCTGCTCGCGAGGGAGATCTACTATGTGGCTCTGAGTCTAAAGTATGGTAAACTTGTTGCAGAGGTATTTGAAGAGCAACGCGGAGTTCTGAAGATGTGTGAAACTCTTGGATTTCGCCACGAAAGGATACTGATAAGCCGTGCTGTTGATCTTCAGGGGAGGAAGCGTAATCTTGTGGTTATGATCGAAGATGTTGATGCTCTATGGAAAGCGATTGAGGATCTCATCAAGGAGGATGTTGGCCACTATTCAAGAGGATAAGGGAAAAGGAATGGAGATATTTAGCCATAGATTATACTCAGATACACACAGATAAATCCCGTTAGAGAAATCCGTGTTCCCTGTACAATGCCTTGCATTTAACATTCAGAAAAGACAAGTAAAAAGTAAAAAGATAACACCATTAGAGCTTGCGGATTTCTTCCAATTACAGCAAATTGAGCGAAATGAAAAGATGCGAGATGTTGCGATGAAAAATTAGGTGAATTGAGAAAGATGAAGTGCCCGAGATGTGATTTTCTTAATCCTGCAGGTTCCAAATTCTGCAATCAATGCGGTATGCAGCTTTTCATATCTTCCATTGATGATGATCATCTTACCTTCGCACAGAGCCATCTTCCCGATGAAATGAGAGTGAGGATTTCTTCTTCTTGCATCGAAGGTGAAAGAAAACATGTGACCGTTCTTTTCTCAGACATTTCTGGCTTTACTGCTCTTTCGGAAGCACTTGATCCCGAAGAGTTAACAGAGCTCATAAATACCTGTTTTGATTCACTCATTAAAGTCATTTACAAATACGAGGGTACAATCGACAAATTTATAGGAGATTGCATCATGGTACTTTTCGGTGCCCCCATAGCTCATGAGGATGATCCGGAACGTTCCGTTCTTACTGCTTTTGAGATCCTCGGAGCACTTGATCGTTTCAATGAGGAGCAGAGAGTGAATCTTTCGATTCATATAGGCATAAATTCCGGGATTGTCATTGCTGGTGGAGTTGGCTCTGATCTAAGGATGGACTATACCGTGATGGGAGACACGGTGAATGTTGCAGAGAGGCTTATGGGTGTTGCGAAAGATGAGATCCTTGTGAGTGAATCGGTGTTTGCGAAGACAAAGCATATGTTTGAAATGCACAAGATAAAGCCCCTGAAACTCAAAGGGAAAGCAAAAAAGGTCACTGCTTACAGGGTAATAGGCATAAAAGAAAAGCCGGAGCGAAAGCGCGGAATTGTGGAGTTTCTTTCACCACTTGTGGGAAGGAAAAAGGAATTGCAGCAGTTTAATTCAATTTCTCAACAGGTTCAGAAGGGAAGCGCTGCAGCAGTAGCCATCATTGGTGAAGCAGGAATCGGGAAATCTCGACTTATCGAGGAATTCAGGAGGCGAGAAAACGGGAACGCTCAGTGGCTTATTGGCAGATGCAAATATTTGGGAAGAACGCTGCCATTTCAGGTTTTTCGTGATCACATTCATTCATATTTTGGTATCAGTGAGTATGAACACATAATGGATATGAGAAAGAAGATCAAGACAAAAGCTCAGTCCTTATTCAAGAGAAAAACCAATCATTATCTTCCATATCTCTATTTATTTCTATCATTGGATATTCCTGAATCAATTCAGGACAAGGTGAAATATCTTGATCCTGAACATCTTCAATTGGAGCAATTTGTCACCGTAAAAGCGCTCTTTAGAGAAATATCGAAACGAAGACCTCTAATCCTGTGCTTTGAGGATATGTACTGGATTGATGCTGAATCCCTGGAATTGATAAAGTTTCTATCGGAAGGGCTCAAGGATATGCCCATTCTTTTTCTCCTGGAGACGAGACCGAAAAAACAATCAATGCTGCGAAAGATTAAGAAAGATATCAAAAAAGCACTCAAGGAACAATATGTGGAGATGAGATTGCAACCATTCACCAGCAAAGAAGCCCTTTCAATGATAAAAACTCTTATAAAGATTTCAGGGTACGAAGACAGCATTTGTTCTGTTATATTTGAAAAATCGGAAGGGAACCCGTTTTACATCGAGGAAATCATTCGTTCCCTCATGGATTCAGATATATTGAAAAAGAAAAATGGTGTGTGGCAATTTGCCAAAAGTAAGTCCTCTTTTGAAGTTCCGGATTCAGTGGAAGCAGTAATAGGATCAAGGATTGATAGGCTTTCTGATAATGAAAAGTACCTCCTTTCTCAGGCATCAGTAATCGGGAAGAGCTTCCCCCATGCGATACTGCAGAGTCTTAATGCTGACATCCAAATTGACCAGGCACTTAAAACGCTCATACATCGTGAATTTATCATTGAAAGGAATGTTGCTTCCTTTCCCCAGACTGAGAGAGGGACATATGGACAAAAGGATTCCACTGCTCAAGACCTATCCGACAAAGAATACATGTTCAAGCACGTCCTTATTAGAGATGTTGCGTATCGAGGGTTATTAAAAAGGAAACGGAGGAGGATACACAGAAAGGTGGCGAAGAGCATTGAAGAGATATTCAAGAAGCGAATCCCCGAGTACTATGAATCACTTGCATATCATTACTATCATGGGGAGGTATTTGAGAAATCTTACAATTACTACAAGAAAGCGGGGAATGCTGCCAAAGAGCTCTATAGGAACAGTACTGCAATAGAATGCTATTCAAAAGCAATGAAGGTTCATAAGAAGCTCTTTCCAAATAACAAGGAGGAGAAGGCAGAACTGTTTGGAAATATCGCTGATGTGGAAGCAATCAGGGGTGACTATGATGGCGCTCTGGCAAAGTACAACAGTGCTATTATGCTTTATGCTACCGTTGAAAAGAAGGCTGACATGAAAAGGAAGATTGCAAACATGTTCGTTAATAGGAGTGAATATAACAAAGCCATTGCATCATACGACGAAGCAATTGTGATGCTGCAAGAGAAGACTTTCTCATCTATCCTTTCAGAAACACTCATAGACTTTGCATGGCTTCTCAATATGAGAAAAGGCGACCATGCTCGCGCAAAGGAAATGACAACAAAAGCACTTGCCAATTTGGAAAGGAGCAATGAACCAATAATTTATGCAAAGGGCATCAATACACTTGGTAGCATTTGCTATAATATGAGCAATTACGATGAGGCATTAGGATACTACCAGGAAACACTGAAGGTTTATGAAACATTGAATAATAAAAGGGGAATTGGATATGCTTCAAATAACATAGGACTTATTTATCGAAATAAAGGAGAGTTCAGTGTCGCTTTGGCGTACAATTCGAGGTATCTTGCAATATCCGAGGAGATAGGAGATAGAAAGGGCATTGGGATTGCTTGCAATAATATGGGGGGACTATACCATGATAATGGGAAAATGGACACTGCTTTAAAATACTATAGAAGATACCTGGCGATAGCTGAGGAAATAGGATACAAAAGGGGTGTTTGCATTGCTTATGGAAATATTGGGATAGTCTATCGGAAAAAGGGAAAACTTAATAAAGCGCTCGAATACTATGAACGCTACCTGGATATATCAGAGGAAATTGGCTATAGACAAGGAATTTGTTTGGCGTCGAATTACATTGGCGTTGCACATTTTTATAAGGGAGAGTACAAGATCGCACTTGATCATTTAAGGCGATACCTTTCGATATCAGAGGGAATTGACTATAAGAGAGGCGTTGCAGACGCATGTTTTAATATAGGAAGGATATATGGAGAGTTGGGAAAGTACAAGTACGCAGAGAAGTATCTTATGAAGGCAAAAAAGTCATTTACGGAAATGGGGAGTAATCTCGCAAAGATTTTTGCCAGTCTTTCGGAACTGAGAATCGCAGAGGGTAACTATGAACCGGCAATAGAGTTGGCAAAAAAAGCCCTTTCCTCTTCAGAAGGAGCGGAAAAACCCACAAGAGAAATATTTGCATTGCGGGTTCTGGGTAAGGCTTTGGCACATAATAATACTACTGAAGCTCTTCGTTGCATAAGAAAAGCTGTTGCATTGGCAAAAAAAGGGAAAAGGGAGCACGAGTTGGGAATTTCTCTTTATGAGCTGGGCAAGCTGCTTGTGCATGCAGGAGAGTTGAAGAAGGCAAAGAGACATTTGACTGATGCAAGAACACTGTTCAAAAAACTCGGTTTACAGGTATGGCGAAAAAAAGCAACTATGGCGATACGTGAAGTGAAGCATGCTGGTGGTCAATAATGTTGTATTCATTCCACACAGCAAGGCATTTCGCCACAGATTTACACTGAAATTTCTCACCACAGAGACACAGAGGAATACCTTTTAGCCACGGTTTCTACACGGTTCATCACTGTATATTCCCTGCCACACACCAATACATCTCGCCACAGATTTACACTGAATATCACTGATTATCCCCTACCACTCCTCCAGGGC
>SOKD01000156.1 GCA_004376305.1 Candidatus Cloacimonadota bacterium
CTCACATCTGTTGGTTTTTTCCCCTGGGGAAGATCCATTAACCGCGCCGCGTCTCTCTGAGTGAGAAATGAAGGAACTCGTTTTTCCTTTCGAGGAGACTTAACAAGCACCGCGGGATTGTTCTTGACGATACCTCGTTTTGTCAGGTAAGCAAAGAAGGATTTTATTGCAGCCAGTTTCCTCTCTGCAGATGACTTCTTGAAACCACCTCGGAGCAAGGAACCCAGAAAACCACGTATTGCTTTGAAATCTACATCCTCAACAGTGATAATTTCAAATTCACTCTCAAGGTAATCAGCAAATTGCTCAAGATCATTCCGATAGGATTTGACTGTGTAGGGAGAGAAATGCTTTTCAATCTTCACATACTGAATAAAATCCCTGGAACAATTAATGATTTTCATAACATACCATGATCACCAGCCAGATGATTTCGCATCAGTGTCCTGTGAAGAATTGAAGTTACTGCAGCAGGAGATCATTTCGCAGCCCCTTTGTATCCCCGCTGTATCGCAGCACCGAAAGGTAAACACTTCCCCAGAAAAGCAGGTCAATACGTCTGTGAATACGCTTTTGTTCTTTCGCTGTCACCTTTATCTGTATCGTATTTTTGTCTCTTTTTACCTCTTTTCCATCGAACTCTTCTGGTCCAGGAATAACGGATGGAATGCGTATAAATCCCCGGGAGTAAAACGTCCCCGGTCTCATGCCTGTGCCTGTATCCCATACGTTGATAGTTTGTTTTGTCAGAAGAAAAAGCGTGATATCTGTTTCACCCTCAACAATAGATGTTATTTCAAGAGGATAGAAAAGGTACTTTGTTTTGAATGTGTAAATAATCGGCTCAACACTGTTTGTCTCCGTTTCAATCTCCGTTATATCAAAAACGAAATAGTGAAACTTGTTTCTAATGTATTTCTCAATTATGCCGGTAAATTCATCAGGAAAGATCACCGATGTAAGCCCCTCTTTTTTAACAAAATCCTCTGCCCAGGTTGTAAACTCATCCCAGTCTGTCGCCTTTACACAGGTTATACTGTGTGCGCCTATCTTCTCGAAAAAGAGAACTTCGACACCTTTTGTTGATCCCATCTCACCGAGTGATTTTGCATCCTCCCGATATGCAGCGGCTGGAGGTGCATTCTTCATTATAATTTCCTCGATATATTCAAATGACTCAAAATCACCTTTTTCTATCGATGGTTTCGACGGGAGTGGAAGGATTTCAAGCACTTTGGTGGATTCATCAGCATACACATCTGTGGAAAGAATGAGTATCTCCTTCTTTCCATTCCATGCAATGATTGCTTTCTGCCCCGGTTCATAAACCGAAATATCAGTCCGTATCGGAATCATCCCCCTATCGGCAAAAACCGTTACTCCTATCAATAAGATAATAATCATGGGAATCATGGGGACGGAGGATGTAAACTTGTAAACTTTAAATTTCATTTCTTTCCTTCCCTTTCATTTTTAGCATTTTAGCTTTCTTTTCTTAAACGCGCCGGAAGGATCCTTAATTGATTGCGGTACTTCGCAACAGTTCTCCTTGCTATGTGAATACCTTCCCCTTCAAGTATTTCAACGATTTCCTTGTCCTGCAGAGGATTGCTCTTGTTTTCATTCTCGGCCAGACAACGGATTTTGTCCTTCACACTCTTCGTTGAAATATCCTCATCATCTTCCCGCGCAATACCCCCACTGAAGAAAAACTTCATTTCCAGCAGCCCACGCGGCGTTTCAATATACTTTCCATGGACGATTCTGCTCACGGTAGATTCATGAAGCCCCACCGCCTCAGCCACCTTCTGCATGGTCAATGGAATCAAACTCGCAACACCCTCTTCAAAAAATTGCTCTTGTGTTTTAATGATAAATCGCGCAACCTTTAAGATGGAACGCCTTCTTTCTTCAAGTCCCCTCATAAGATTGAGCGCAGAGTTAAGTTTTTGTTTTATGAATTCCCTTTCTTCCTTAAGAAGACTTTCCTTATCATTGAGAATCTCCCGGTAGTACGAATTTATCCGCAAGCTTGGAAGTGTTGTCTCATTGATCATTACTACATATTTATTTCCCATCTCTTTCACAAGGAGATCTGGTACAATATACCTGATTTCACTGGTGCCAAGTCCTCTGAATGGTTTTGGATTGAGAGATACAATGATAGTAACTGCTTCCTTAATTCGAATTTCTGAAATCCCCAGACGCCTCTTAATTTTATAAAATTGCTTTGCTCCAATTTCCTTGAGGAAGTTATTTACAATATTTACTTCAATAGAATCATCAGCGTATCCATTCTGGTAGAGTTGAATGGTAAGACATTCCTCGACCGTACGTGAGCCAACACCTGCAGGATCAAAGGTCTGGATGAGTTTCAAGGTTTCCAAAACCTCCGATTCCAAAACATTAAGGACCTCCACTATCTCATGTATATCAGTATCAAGGAAACCATCACTATCAAGAGAATCTATTATGTACTCGCCAATAATTCGCTCTTGTCCGCGGCTGGTGTTGAGGTGCAGTTGTTCGAGCAGATGATCCCGGATTGAAGGCTGGGCAACAGGAACCCGCTCAGGGATATCCTCCCAGGTAAGCTGATAAGGACGGTAGTAAAACTCACGTTCGCTCTGAAAAAATTCAGACCAGTCAACCTCCTGCATTTCTTTCTTTGCCTTCTTCTCGCCTTGTGGAGGTACCTCCTGCTCATCTTCAACTTCCTGTCCGTCCTCAAGCATTGGATTTTTCATCAGTTCATTTTGTACGGTTTGTTCGAGCTCCAGGTAAGGCAACTGCAGTAACTTGAGAAGTTGATAAAGTTGTGGAGTAAGTGTTTGTTTTAATGATACGCGGAGTTCCAAATTGAGATTTTTCATAATCTAAATTTTTCTCCCAAATATACCCTTCGTGCTTCTTCATTTTCCGTTAGTTCTTCCGGGGAACCATCAAAGAGTATCTTACCTTCGTACATAATGTATGCTCTGTCAGTAATTTCAAGCGTTTCCCGAACATTGTGATCGGTTATAAGAACACCGATACCTCTCTTCTTTAATTGATGAACAACGTTCTGTATATCCTGACGAACGATAGGGTCAATACCGGTAAATGGCTCATCAAGCAAGATAAATGCTGGATCGATAACGAGAGCACGGGCAACCTCCGATCTTCTTAGTTCTCCCCCCGATACTGTATACGCTCTCTGCTTTGCCAGTTTCTCAATCTTGAGCTCCTTTAGCAATTTCTTCAGTTTTTCATTCCGTTCTTTTCTGGCGAGCGGCAGCATTTCAAGGATAGCAAGAATGTTTTCCTCAACCGTTAGTTTGCGGAATATCGATGCTTCCTGCGGAAGGTACGATATACCCAACCGTGCCCGTTTGAACATAGGGAAAAGCGTTATTCTCTGGTCGTTAAGATATACATCGCCTTCTTCCGGTTGTATGACACCAACAATCATTGAGAATGTTGTCGTCTTTCCAGCTCCGTTTGGTCCAAGAAGCCCGACAACCTCGCCCTGGTTGACTGCAATGCTTATTTCGTTCACCACCCTCTTTCCGTGGTAACTTTTGACGAGTTTTTCAGTTCTCATCACACTATTCATTTTTTTTCTCTTCCTCCCGCGGCTTCTTGTACACTCCCCTGGCATTTCCAACAATTACTATTCTATCCGTTTTCCCATCCTTAAAATAGAGGGTAATGGAATCACCCATCACATCATTCATCCCTTTATCAGAGAAATAATACATTCCCCGTGCACTATTGGTGGCAACCGTCTTGATAATTTCCCGTTTCTTAAGAAAAACCTCAATTGATAAACCGGTAAGGAATGATTTACCCTCCTGTTCAACAACCGGGTCCTCTTTTAGATATATTCTTTCAGTGTCAGAGTAGTATTCAAGGTATCCTGCTCTTGCCTGTATACTGTCCTCCCGAACAATTACATTCCCAGAACACGACATAAAATTTTCTTTTCTCCTGATGCGCAATGTATCACCCGTTATCACGATTTTTTTATCCTTCTCAAGAAGTGTCAATGTTGGTCTGTTCGTTATGAACCCTGTTTTATTCACAAAATCGTATTCCCCATAATCACCGGTAACCTCCGTATTCTGCTCCTGATCAATCAAAACAACATTCCCCACCGCAATGGATACTTTCTTCCCTTTGTAATAAACAAGTGAATCTGCTTTTAATATCTGCTTTCCCTCCAACAATTCAACCGTATCAACCAGAACAACCATTCTGTCCTCTTTGTAGTAGCGCGCCACCCTTGCGGTTATAATTGTTCCTTCATCATCAATAGTGACATTTTTGATGACCTCTGCCATCTGTTGCCTTTCATATGCATACCCTTCATCACCGGTTATTACGATCTTTCCGTGTGTGATCCTGACATTTCCGATGAGATGACTTACCCGTCCACTTTCCGTCTCATCAAGGGTTACCCTCTCTGCCTGTATAACATAAGGCTCTTTATCATGTTTTGTGAGAATCTCATCGGGATCTCTCACCGTAACAAGCAAAGTTACAATCTGAAAAATAATAAGAACACTCATTCGCTCACCAGCCTATTCCTCTTTCAGATCTCGAGAAACAGCATTGAACTCACTCTGTATCTCTATATGCTCGAGATTTGGATCGCTCACCATGCCCTTCCCTGTTATGACTGAATTTTTCTTGGTAATTTCAACATAATCCTCTGTAACAATTTTCTTTTTCTTATTCAACCAGTCCAGATAGTTCGTTTTCAAAATGGTGCTGTCTTCGGATACAACCACAACATGTCCAAGGGCACTCATATTTCCATTAGGTGAATACACAATTCCACTATCCGCAGTTAATGTGGAATTGTATTCTCCCTGGGAATCATAGAATGCTACCGTTAAATCATAGAGTATAACGGAATCGCCAAAATTCTGGGCATGCTCTGCCTTGAGAACCCAGTTTTTCCTATTACCCCTTGTATCAATAAGGACAAACTGCTCTGCGCCTTCGCGCGATTCAGGTACGATCAGATCCTGGTCCTTTGAATTGTTTTGTTTCCTGCAATAAAAAAAAGGTATGATGATAATTACAAGGAGCAAAATCCTCTTCATTTGCTACCCCCATCTCCTGAGGGACCAGACCCATTCATCGGGATACTTAACAATGTACCGTTCAATAGCCTTTGAGCATCGCCGTGTGTTTATACAAATGTTTTTCTGTTCATCACCGGTATTCAGGATTTCAATCTCTTTGCCGACTTCAAGCAAATGTATATCATCCTGTAATCTGTGTATAGCAACAGGAACAACAGGGGCACCCGTCTTCATCGCCAGATAGGCAGGACAAATAGGAGTATTAG
>SOKD01000246.1 GCA_004376305.1 Candidatus Cloacimonadota bacterium
TGATAAGGAAATTCGATATCTTGTTTTATCGAAAACAATAAACGGAAATAGTTTTTACGACATAGAAATATCTTCTAAAACACAGAAGGGAAAAAGGCGTACGCCTGTCAGAACCATCATTGATGCAAGAAAACACTTCTATATCTCAAGAATACACGGCGAGAAAAGAAGAACGCTCGCTAAGGCAGCGAGCATTTTGAAAGTAAATATTGAATCCCCGCAGGGTGTTTTCAGGCAGAGATGGACAACTCCTGATCGGTGGCCGCACAGACATCTCTGGTTATGGGATTCATGTTTCCATGCTCTTGCTTATACATTCATCGATAAGAAACTCGCTGAAGATTCACTGCTTTCGGTCATTGATACCCAGCAGAAGGGTGGTTTCATTCCCCACATTGGAAGACCTGATGGAAATTTTTCAAACATCACCCAACCGCCGTTGCTCTCATGGGCATCATATAAGGTTTATCAGCAAACTAAAAATAAAGCGTTTCTTAAAAAAATGTATCCGAAGCTGAAAGCATACCTCTTCTGGTGTCTCAGAAGCAGAGACAAAAACCATAATGGGCTGCAGGAATGGGCGCGCAGCGATGAATCCGGAATGGATAATTCTTCAAGATTCAACAGTGGATGTTCATTTGATGCTATTGATTTTTCCTCCATACTTGCCAATGACCTAGCCTGTCTGTATTCGATAAGCAGGGAAATCGAAAACACCGAATCAAAATTAAAAAGGAACGTACAGAAAATCAATAAAAAAATCCAGCAGTATTTGTGGAACAAGAAGGAAGGATTTTTCTTTGACCGCTATTTCAACGGCACATTTTCAAAATCAAAAACTGCTTGTGGTTTTCTCCCTCTCTTCTCCGGCAGTGCCACGGAACAGCAAGCAGAATATCTTATTGAACATCTTCTTGCAAAGAATGAATTCCATACACCTTTTCCGGTACCGAGTGAATCAATAGATTCACCCACTTTTGACAACAATATGTGGAGAGGACCTGTTTGGTTAAACTACAATTACTTTATTATCGAAGGGTTAAAACAATATGGGTTCAAAGATATTGCTGAAACACTACGAAAAAAAACGCTCAGAGAAGTAGAGAAGTGGTATCGAAAAGAAGGAACAATCTTCGAATTCTACGACCCATTTGGAAAACTTTCACCGCGCTGTATTCCCCGAAAAGACACCTATGGAGCAATCAAGGAATTTGGATGGTCTGCTGCTCTTTACATTGCACTCTTTCTCAATCAATAGAAACAGGATTGGTATCTCGCTCTTTCCCGTAAAGCAGATATATATAAAATATTAATTGACTACGATAGGTCTATAGGTTATACGTATTAAAAAAGAAGCTTATTGCCTGATATAAAAAGGAGGAATCATGGCAGAGAAGTACAAAGCAAACGCATATGTATTAATTAAAGTTGAGGCAAGCATGGCACATAATGTGTACAATCAACTCAATAATCTCAAATCGATTATCCAGGTTGACCCTGTAACAGGTCCCCATGATATCATAGCAATTGTTGAATCTCCCGACGTTTCAACCCTTGGCTCATTTATAATCAATAAAATCAGAACAATTGAAGGAGTCAGGGATACATTAACCTGTCACATTATTAAGTTCGGGTTATAGTCTGGTTAGAGTTTGTATCCGATTTTCCGTAAAAACTCTTTTCTCTCTTTCATTCCTTCCTCATCCTCAATACCCAGGGGCTTGAATCCATCCAGAACACCAAGTATTCCCTGTTGCTCACCATCCACGCCGATGATTACCTTAAGAGGATTTGCTGTTGCGCAATAAAAACCAACTATTTCAGGTACATCTCTCAATATCCTTAGAAAGTTTATCGGATATGCATTCTTAATAAAAAGAATAAAGGAATGCCCTGAGCTAATATTCATCGCATTTTTCGTGGCAAGTTCCATCATTTCATCATCAGTCCCTGTGAACCGTATTAATCGCTTATCCGATGATTCACAGAAGGCAAACCCAAATTTTACCCCGGGGACCGCGCTGACAAGTGCTTCATGGACATCATCAACTGTTTTGATAAAATGTGATTGTCCAAGTATCAAATTGAATGATTGTGGATTGTCTATCTCAATAACCTTAATCTCCATCTCTTAACCTCGTTTTGCATACATATATTATTGATTGTAAATTCTCCATCTCACCGATTCACCCATTCATCGTTTCACACTCTTTCTTTCATCTAGTCATCTCGCTATTACCAACAGCTTACAGATTCCACTGTTATTACATTTTCTCCGGAGCTGCAACACCAATAAGATCCAGCCCATTCTTCATAACCTGCTGCATTGCCTTCACAAGAAAGAGCCTTGCCTCTGAGAGTGGTCCATCATCCGTAACAACCCTGACCTTCTGGTAATAAGAATGAAACGCCTTTGCAAGGTCAAGAAGGTAATAGGGAACTCTATGAACATCCCGTTTTTCTGTTGCCCCCTGCACAACCTCGGGAAAAAGAAGAACCAGCCTTGCTATCTCTCTTTCCCCGGGTTCTTTAAGCAGTGAAAGATCGGGGTCATCCGTCATGCTCAATCCTGCTTCCCGGGCAAAATTGAAGATATTCACCGTTCGCGCATGGCAATACTTCGTGTAGTAAACAGGATTCTCAAGCGATAGTGTCTTTGCCAACTCAACATCAAAATCAAGATGGGCTTGACTTCTTCTCATGAGAAAAAAGAAACGAACAGCATCGGAATCAACAGAATCCAATAGAGAATCAAGTGTAATAAATTTCCCGGATCGTTTCGACATCTTCTCTTTCTTGCCTTTTGAAACAAGTGTTACCTGTTGAACGATAATTATCTCAAGGTTCCTGGAACCAAATCCAAAAGCTTCAATCGCTGCCTTCAATCGCATTATATCCCCATGGTGATCGGGTCCCCATAAATTTATCAGATATTCATATCCACGTTCAAATTTGTTCTTATGGTAGCTGGCATCCGAAACAATATAGGTGTGAGTTCCATTCTGCTTGATGAGTACCCGATCCTTATCATCTCCGTACTTCGTTGTGGAAAACCAAATTGCTCCATCTTTCTTGTACACATCTCCCCTATCTTCAAGGATCTTTAAAACCTGTTGTACTGAAAACTGTTTCAATATCTCTACTTCGCTAATCCATTTTTTGAACCGAACATCAAACCTTTCAAGTGAATGCTTCTGTGACTTAACCATTTCGTCTTTTACAGTTTCCTTGAAGAATTGTATTCGCTCAACCTCACTCATGCTGACTACTTTTTTATCGTTCAAAAACTGCTTCACATAATCCTTTATGTACTCTCCCTTGTATCCATCTTCAGGGATTTCTCCACTCTCACCAAGCAATTCCTTAAATCGAATCTCTGCTGATTCACCGAGCATGTGCATTTGCCTTCCTGCATCATTGATATAAAACTCCGCATCTGCTCTGTAACCGGTAAAATTAAGTAATTTTACAAGGACATCACCAACCACTCCAGCCCGTGCACTCACCACATTTAACGGACCGGTAGGATTGGCGCTTACGAACTCAACCAGGATTCTCTTTCCATTGCCAGCGTTGCTGCTGCCAAATTGTGCGCCTTCTTCAACCACATTCCGCAATCGTCCAAATAGAACACGGTTATGCAGGAAGAAGTTTACATACCCACCTTTTCTCAGAACCTTTTCAAACATATCATTTTTCTTGCTGAGTTTATCAACCACCGTATTCATAAAATCATCGAATGAAATCTTTTTTTCACAAGGAAAGAATGAGGAGATGTTCGATGCGAAATCCCCAAATGCAGCCTTTGGGGGGATTTCAATAACCGGTTTTGTCTGTATGCCATAGCTTTTCAGGATCCCTTCTATTACAATCTGCTTTATTTCTTCCTTAAGGCTCATCATATCTTTATACAATCTTTTCCATCGGAGCATCTCCCCAGAGAGACTCAATACCATAGTATTTCCTTTCTTCTTCCATGAATATGTGAACCACAACATCAACGTAATCCAGGAGTATCCAGTGACCATAGGAGTATCCTTCAAGATGCCAATTTCTTATTCCCTTATCCCTCAGTTTTTTTCTTACCACATCCGCAAGAGCACGGGCGTGGGTCTCACCTGTTGCCGTGATAATTATAAAGAAATCTACCATTGAAGAGATCTTCCTTAGATCAAGAATGCTAATGGTATCACCTTTCTTGTCAAGCGTCAATTGAGCAATGTACCGTACAAGACTTTGTGAATTTCTTAAGTCCTCCAATGCACCTCCTAATATATTTCGCGTTCCAGAACCTTTTTCGAGAAGTATTGACTGTAATCTTTTCCAAGCAAGAGGGTTGCTTCCACGAATAATGTTGAATCAATCATCGTTGTCATATTTGAGCAATGAATCATCTTCCCTAACAATTTTGCATTTCTCATCCCCGTATTCATTCTTTCAATAATAATTGTCCTTTCAACATCCCCTTCCCTCACATTTGAGATTTCGACCACATCAAACCCCTTTTCTCTCAAGAATAGGGAGACCTTGTATGCAAGATTATCAACACCACAGCCATTGAGCACTTCAATGCGGGTATACGGAATGGCAGCATTACCCGGGAAACTCTTTCTTCTTTCTGAAAATCTAAATGTCATTGAAGCAACAATAATAAGCACAAGAAACGTAAGAATAATTATAAGAATCCGTGCGTACAGGCTTGCGGATTTCTCTTTACGCTTTTTGCTTGTTTTTTTCATCCCGTACAATAGAAAATGCAGAAATTCTATTACCAGTGGTTATTGTGGCATTGCTGATTAAACAACCTTCTTCAATTGTAACGTCGTCCCCGATGACAGAATGGCGAATAGAGGTATGGGCACTGATCTGGCAATTTTCTCCTACAATTGTCCTTTCTGTAATGGTAACAAATGGTTCTACTACCGTATCTTTCCCAATCGTAACGTCGTAATCTATTGTGGTTGATTCTGGAGAAACAAAGCTTACCCCGCCAAGCATGAGCTCCTTTATCATTCTTTCCTTAATGAGCTTTGCAACGCGCGCAAGCATCCATCTATCATTGATACCAATTATTTCAGACCGATCATCCGTTGTTACCACGTAAACACTCCCACAATCTTCCTGAACAAATCGAATAACATCGGTCAGATAGTATTCTTTCTGAATATTATTCGGATTGATTCGTTTAAGATAATGAAATAGTTTCTTTTTATTGAAGATATAAACACCTGCGTTAATTTCCTTTATTGCCTTCTGCTTTTCAGTTGCATCCCTTTCTTCAACAATTTTCACTACTTTATTTCCCTTCCTAATAATTCTTCCAT
>SOKD01000006.1 GCA_004376305.1 Candidatus Cloacimonadota bacterium
TTGTATATTGATAGTTATTAGTGGTATATTTGTGGTTATTAGTTGTTATTCCCTACTGCAGCAAAGCATTTGGTCACGGCGAGGTAAAATACCGAAGCGTTTGTTGCACAGTGGAATGTTTGTTTCACAGCGACAGCGTTTGTTTACAGCAAGGCATTATTCGTCCTTGCGTTTAGTGAAACCATGAAACTGAGTATATCGACCACACTGTTTTATGGTAAGCACATTTTCGATGTGCTGCCGGAATTGAAAGGGCTTTTCTTTGATGGTCTTGAACTGAGACTCAAGGAGCCTCATTTTGATTATAACGAGAATAGGGAAATAAAGGAGCTCACGAAAAAGGCAAAGAAGGAGAAAATAAAAATTCTTTCCCTCCATGCTCCATCGTCAATTGATATTTCATCTTCTGATGAGTGGGATAGGGTGCGTTCAGTCAGGGAGGTTCAGAAGGCAGTTGTTATAGCAAACAGGATTGGTGCTGAGTTTATTGTTGTTCATCCTGGTGAAAAACGTTATGATGGCGATATACAGCTCAGGATGTTGAAGAGCAGTTTGGATGAAATTATGGATTTCGCAAAAGGATGGGAAATACCTGTTCTCATTGAGAACACGCAGCCGGGGAAGATCGGGGATGATCTGAAAGAAATTGTAAAAATCATTGATATGTACGATACGAAATATACGGGAACCTGTCTTGATACAAGCCACCTGAACCTCTGCGGGATGTGTATGGGTGATGCAATACAGCAGTTAGGCGGCTGTGTTAAGGAAGTGCATGTGAGTGATAATAAGGGCAAAAAGGATGACCATGCGCTCCCATACGAGGGAACTTTTGACTGGGATGATTTCCTTCATGGACTCAAGGATATCCGGTTTGACCAAACACTCTGTTTTGAGCTCATGCCGGAGGATGATTATATTCGGTATGTGAAGAAAATTGAAGAGCTCTACAAAAAATGGGTAAAAATTTTAGGTAAGTGAGTATCACGTCTTATGTCTTTTATCTCAGAGGTACCATGAGAAATTTTCTCTTGCTATTTTTTTTGATGTATGGTAGTTACATAAGGTGAAAACAAAAGGAGGTGTTATATGAGGAAGGTTGCATTAATCCTTGTTATTCTTTTTCTCATCCCTCTTGTACTGGTAAATTGCCGGGGAAAAGGGGATTCTCCTATTCCGGGAGTAGAGAAGAAGATTGGAGAGAAGTTGGACTTTGATGATACTGATGATCTGGTGCTCACCGAGAAAGAAGTGAAGGCTTTCATTAAAGCCTTTCCTGTTTTCAAAGAAACAATAGAGAAGGAAGGCGAAAAGTTGGAAGACATTGGAAAAGGCTTGTTCAAAACAATGAAAGGTGGTCGTAAGGCTCTTAAGTCAATGAAAAAGATAAATAAAGTCTTGAAGCCTTATGGATTTACCATGGAAACATTTATGAAGAGCTATGCCAAAATTTTCGGCACGTTTGGTTACATGATGGGGATGGAAGCCAAGAAACTCGCTATGGACAATGTTGGTGCGATGAAGAAAATGCTTGACAATCCGGCACTTTCTGCTGAGGAAAAGAAAGAAATAGAAGAATCCATTAAGGAATTGGAAAAAGGAGATGATACCGAGGAAGCCAGGATTTATAAAAAGAATATGAGGATTCTTGAAAAATACAAGAAAGAGCTTGAGGATATAATGAATTAAGTTCAGGATAAAGCTTTTAACGGTGAACTATCAATGAAATTTCTTCATTTATCAGATTCACATCTTGGTGAATCGATGCCACTATACCGCACCCCGCCAAATAATTGGCGGGGTGAAAAGTTTATTAAGAACTATTACAGGGCTTTGAAACCAGCTCTGCGCGGTGAAGTTGACTTTGTTTTGCATGCCGGCGATCTCTTTGATAAATACCATATAAATATGGACATAATCGGTAGGGCAATGGTTCCACTGCGGCAGATTGCCTCACGGAACATACCTGTTTTTATTGTTCCGGGCAACCATGAGCGGGAGCACATACCCGGCGGATTAATGCTTGCGGGAGAAAATATCCATATTTTCAGCAAACCTGAGATGGTAGAATTCACGGTCAAAACTGAGAAAGTAGTTATCGTCGGTTTTCCATTTATTCGTCACCATTCAAGAATCGTGTTTCGGAAAAGAGTGAAAGAAGCGGGGTGGAAACACAAAAACGGTGCCTTCAATATCCTTCTTTGTCATCAAACATTTGAAGGTGCAAAGGTTGGAACGAGGAATTTTACCTTTAGAAATGGTGAACATGTTGTGCCGCTGAGCGAGATTCCAGCAGGTTTTAATTACATCGCCTGCGGACATATCCATAAACAGCAGATTATGAAAACAAAGAACGTGACAGTATGTTATGCTGGATCCACGGAGCGCGTTAGTTTTCAGGAACTCAACGAAGAGAAAGGATACTACATAGTTGAGGTAAAGAATGGTATTCCTTATCCTGGATTCAGAAAACTTTCTTCAACCATTATGACCGTTGTGGTGATTGATACGACCAACAGGACACCTGATAAACTTATCAAATTGCTGGAGGAAAATATTCAAACAGCAAAACCCGCAACTATCCTTCGATTTCATCTGCATGGCGAAATAGAATTGGACGGGCTAAAGAAGATTCCGCTCCATCTGTTCAAGCAGCAGCGAAATGACATACGGGTAGAATTCCGCAAGGAAGATCTTGTTATTCTCAAGGACAGGAGCAAGCGTTTTTGGGAGAAGAGGATTGAAAAGAAGAAGGAAAAGTATTCCATTCCCTACAGCATTGTTATTGATGACAAAAAAAGAAGATTTTCCTTCTCAAGAAAGGGACTAAACGGAGTTCCTTCCTCAACAGGAATCTACCTCTTGTTGAATAAAGATGACAGAATTCTTTATATAGGTAAGGCGAAACAGCTGAGAAATCGTTTAATTTCTCATCTCAGAAGGAAGGAAAAGAAGAATGAAGGTTTTTATTTCTGGCTAAGCCAGGTAAAAAGCTGTGAGCTGGTAATAACAGGCAATGAACTCTCTGCCCTGTTCCTTGAGATGAGCCAGATACGCAGCAATCTTCCTCCCTATAACAAGCAGATAAAGGAATTCCGTAATTACATTTATCTTGTTGTGAAAAAGAATAGTACTTTCCCAACGATACGGGTTGCTGATGAGATAGGGAATGATGGTAATTTGTATTTTGGCCCGTTTAGAAAAGAATACAAAATGAGAGAAGCCGTGAGACAATTGCGGGAACTTTTTGGAATAAGACCGTGCAGAAGAAATCTTAATGAAAGCCTGCGTCTCTTTTCATGTTCATTAAGAGACATTGGTAAATGTGATTCTCCCTGTACCGGTGGTGTTAATCCATCTGAATATTCGAAAAGAGTAGAGCATCTTGTTGATTTCCTGTACGGTAAAAATAGCAGGGTCTTGAGAAAATTAGAGAAGGAAAGGGCTCAACTGGCTTCTATTCAGGAATTCGAGAAGGCAGCTGAACTGCAGCAGAAAATCGTCAACCTTGGAATTCTCTTCAATATGTTGAAAAGGGTGCATGAAGCAACGGGAATATTTGGCACGTTAACGCTTGATTTTGAAAACGGCAAACTGGAAAAATTTCCGGTAAAGCAGGGAAGGGTTTTGTGGATGAAATCCAGCGCATCAGGCAGTACATTTGGTTTTCCCCCGAACAAATGGGAGCTTGATGAAATGATGCTCCTGTTGAAAGCAGTTGAAAGTAAGGATACCTGCCTTCGGTTGAATAAATAGAATTTATCCCATTTGAAAAATAAAGGAGCAACAGTACTGAGAAAATTTCGGTTGCAATCCTGCGCTTTTTGAAAAAGCGATCACTTCTTCTGATGGATAAGCAATTCCATTAAATCCTGATTTCACTGCAAGTATGTCGATCTCTCTTTCCATCCTGCCGCCAGGTCGTGCACATCCGATTAAGAGCGGAGTTTTTGGAAAGGTCTCTCTTGCAAAAACGAATATTTCCTTAAGACTATCGAGGGATGGAGGTTTGACATTTAACCTGTAGAATTCAGTTCCTTTGAGTTTCTTGGTTATAACAATGACGAGGGAGGCAAGATTGTAATGCGACAGATTTTGCATTGCTTTAAACTCTCCAAGAATTTCTCCATAGTGAAGTCCGACAACGATATGGGGAACAACGGCAATGTTTTGCTTGACGAGATATTTCACCGAATTATAGAAATCCACAGGTCTTTTATCCAGGTTGTATATCTCACGAATTGTTTCTTTGCTTCCAATAATGTCCAGCATGGCGATGTCGAAGACTTCCTTCATTTTGGACGCTGTTTCTTTGTCCACCAGTCCTGTGTGCGCTGCCAATTTCAGGTTCATTTCATGTTTGATCCTTTTGAGTACCGGAAAGAAAGGTTTCATAGGAACGCTACCGTCGATACATGAACCGCCTGTTATGAGCAGTCCTTTGATACCCTTTTCATACAGTTTTTGAACAACGGTAAGAAGCTCGTTCGGTGAATTTGCCCAGTACATCGATTCAAGAAGTGTACCGCCACAGTGTTTACAGTTAAGTGTGCAATTAGATCCCGTTAGGGAGATCGCCACGAAGACGGGTTTATTGGAATGCGCAAACTCCTCACATTCATACTTCTTCAATGTTGGTGCAAAAAAGAACATTTCGGGAGAAAAATTTTTTCTCCGAATATCAAACGCGTTTTTCAACGAAGGTTCTGTTTTTTCGTATTTAAAATTATTTAGAGTTCTCATGGAGTTCTCTCCTGACCCTTTTCACATCATCAGGTGTTGGTATAAAAGGGAAATTTCTGAAATCCGGTCCCGGAAGTGAATTGGCAAAAGGTCTGTTACAGGCAACACAGCCATCCTCTCCAGGGCATCCACTGGTCATAAATGGTATTCCGCTATCAATTGTTTTTTCGAGTTCTTCTGCTGCTATTCCAAAATCTGTTATTTGACCATGTGCATTGAATTTCATCGATGAGAAGCAAGAGATACCTTCATCTATGAGATGCCGCGCGATTTGAATTCTTCTGTACTGGTCAATAGGAGGTTGAGGATATTCAGCGAGTTGCGAGGATTCCTCAGGAAAGAATGAGAAAAGGTGGGTGAGTCCGCCAAGATCGTAAATCTTCTGCATTGCATCTGCCATTTCAGCTTCGGTTTCGCCCATGCCCACCATGAAATGACTGCCAACCATTCTTTCCCCGAAGACATCAAGGGCATCCTGAAACTGGGTCCAGTATTTCTTCCATTTGTGAACAGGTCC
>SOKD01000338.1 GCA_004376305.1 Candidatus Cloacimonadota bacterium
ATCTTATCTTTTGCAATATCCTTTACAACCTTGAGAATCATCTTTTGTTCTTCAGTCAAAAAGTAATCCATAATTCCTCCTTACATTGCTTTCATAACATATACGTTTTTATGGGTATCACAAACCACAGCTTTTATATCACAATTAAGTTCATATGTCAAGAATGAATGATTACACGACACGAGTGTTGGGCACAAAAACCAATTTGTTTGTCTTGACAAAAGGATACGATTTTGTTATATTTAATGGTGCTTATGAAAACAACAAAAGGACAGAAGCTGGTAGTTGTCACCTTTATTTATTTTATTGTAGGGATAATCCCCTGTTTCGCTTCTTCTGTGAGCATTGATGGATGGGCGGGTTACAATAATATAATAAAGTCAATGGATTCTGATAGATTTGAATATAATGGATATGAGATAAAGCACAGAATGGACATGGAAGCAAATATGCATTTTCCGAAATACAGTATAGGAATTGGATATGGACTTCTGCAGCAACCATCGATAAACCAATTTGTACTCAAAGGTGCGATGACCGAAAAGCGAAAATTTAGCCTGGGCATTGAAATGGATTATTCAAAAAATGCATCAGGTGTCATTCTCAGCGGAAAGCACTCTATATATACGCCCCGAATTCCCCTGATGCTTGATGGAGAGATAGCAATTTTCGAGAAATATGGAAGGGTAAGTGCAATAGTGAAAGGTTTGTTTTCGAGAACGGATTATCTGTATCTCTCTTCGGGCTTCATTGATGTCAAGGATAACAGGATAAAAAAGATAGTAGGTCTTGGAATCCACTACAAACCAGACAGGTATTCCGATATAACAACTGAAATTCGTTACAACTCCAAAAATGGATACGAATTGCTGTTTGAACCACGAATCAGAGTAAGCAATATCTTTCTGCTGAGTTTGGAATTGTATTGTGCTCAGCATAATAACTCAGCATTCGGTATGGCACTTTACTATGCTCCAATCGGGAAATGGAAGGTCAAAAAACCGATTAAGGAGGTTGTCGTAAAACCGGAGAAAAAACCGCAGGAAAAGCCTGAAGAGAAACCCGAAGAGAAAGTAACGGAAAAACCTGTTAAGCCACAACCTGAGAAGATCACAAAAAGCCCTGAAGAACTGAGGAAAATGCTCAATGAAATTGTTAACGGTCCTTACACAAGGGGCGTTAATCTCTATTGTGAGGATAAATTTGAGGAAGCAATTAAGGAATGGGAAAAGGTGTTAGGGTTATTGAATAATGAAGATTTTGTGAACTGCAAAGAAGCTCTGGATTACAGGGAGCGATGCAAGAGAAATATAGAAAATGCCAGGGTTAAGCTTAAAATTATACAGGAAGAATAAACGGAAATCCACTTTTTCATATAATGGACTATGATGTTGAGGAGGAAAAGTAATGATTGATGGAGTTCGCATGAAGAATTTGAGGATTATCCCTGATGAAAGAGGAAGATTGATGGAAATCCTGAGAAATGATGATGAAATGTTTGAGAAATTTGGTCAGGTTTATGTTACAACTGCATATCCAGGAGTTGTTAAAGGATGGCATTACCATAAAGTGCAAGCCGATAACATATGTGTTGTAAAGGGAATGATGAAAATTGTGCTGTATGATGCAAGAAAGGATTCGCCGACACAGGGAGAGGTGAATGAATTCATTGCCGGCATACATAATCCCATTTTAGTTCATATCCCTCCATTGGTGTATCATGGATTTAAGTGTATAAGTGATGAAGAAGCAATTGTTGTTAATGTTCCTACAGAAAAGTATATATATGATTCTCCGGATGAATATCGTATAGATGCACATGACAATAACATCCCCTATGATTGGGTAAGAAAAGATGGGTAACTCTTTTGTAGAAATGACTAAGATTGAAATCGCAGTGACTCATTTATCATGTTAATTTGCTTCAATTAAAAGGAGAGATGATGAAGCTTCTCGTAACGGGGGGAGCAGGCTTTATTGGCAGCAACTTTGTGCACCATATTCTTGAAAACAGAAAGGATGTCAGTATCCTTGTTCTTGATGCACTTACGTATGCAGGAAATATTGACAATTTTGAAAAATGGATGTGGGGACATGATAATTTCTGTTTCTTTCATGGAGACATAAGGGATGAGAAGTTGGTAGGAAATCTTATGAGAAATGTCGATAAGGTCATTCACTTTGCTGCTGAAACGCATGTTGATAGATCCATTGATAATTCAGATGCATTTATTTCAACAGACATCAAAGGAACACAGGTGTTACTTGAAGCTCTGAGAGGAACTCATGTTGAAAGGTTTATTCATATCTCGACGAGTGAAGTATACGGAAGCGCAGAAAAGATGCCCATGGATGAGGACCATCCATTAAAACCGCAAAGTCCGTATGCAGCAGCCAAGGCTGGTGCTGACAGGCTTGTGTATTCGTACTTCTGCACATATGATATTCCTGCTGTTATTATCAGGCCATTTAACAACTACGGACCCAATCAATTCCCGGAAAAACTCATTCCTCTTTTTATTACGAATGCTCGTGAGAATAAGCCATTACCCGTGTATGGAACAGGAAAGAACACGAGGGATTGGGTTTACGTCAAGGATTGTGTAAGGGCACTTGAGAAATTGCTTGATGTTGAAATCAATACAATTAAAGGCGAAGTCATTAATATTGGGAGTGGTAAGGATACAGATGTATTAACTATTACCGATACGATTCTAAACAAGCTGGGTAAAGACCGTTCCCTGATCAAATTCATGCCCGATAGATTAGGTCACGTTCAGAGACACATTTCAGCAACTGAAAAAGCGAAAAATATTCTTCACTGGGAAGCAAAGACCACATTTTTGGATGGTCTCGAATCCACGATTACATGGTATCTCGAAAATGAGGAGTGGTGGAGAAAGATCAAAGAAGGAAGGAAAGAATTCAAGGAGTTCTACAAACGGTACTACCATTTCTAATAACCGCGTCAGCGTAGTTCTTTTATTTTGATAATACAATTTCTGGAATTCTACCCGGAAACGCTTCGGTATGCTTCTATAATCCAAATTCAGAACAGTTCCTATATTCAGATCCACTGCCATTACAATTTCAAAAGAGGATGAAGGTTCTGAAATCTCTATTTGTAGATGAATGAATCAGAGAATTATCACCTTGACGAGAGCAAAGTAAATTAAGAGCGAGGTTACATCCATGATGGATGTGATCAATGGACCAGATATTACTGCGGGATCAAAATTCATTCGCTTAACGACAAGAGGAAGAACTGCACCGAGTGATGTTGCTATAGCCGTATTGATAATAAGTGTTAATCCGACCGTTATACCGATAAGTGAACTTTTCTGAAAGAGAACAGCCCTGGCAAGACCGAGCATGCCAAGGATAAACCCCAGAATAATTCCTGTCAGGAATTCTTTATGCACCGATTTCCAGAAATCCTTGAATTTTACTTCACCATGCGCAAGAGCCTGAATCATAACTGCCACCGCTTGAGTTCCTGCATTACCAGCAGAACCGTTGAGGAGCGGTATAAAAACGGCAAGAGCAATTACCTGACTCAGAATCAGTGAATTCTTTGAAATAATAAAGCCCGAAACGATTCCAACAAGGGCAAGAATGGCAAGCCAAAGAATGCGTGCGCGCGCAAGCAAAAAAGGATTTTGTTTGAGGTAACTTGAGCTGAGTTCTCCTGCAGCGCCAAATTTCAGCATATCCTCTGTTGTCTCCTCGTTAATTACGTCGATAACATCATCAACGGTTATTATTCCCTTAATTATGCCTCTCTCATCAACGACAGGTAATGTATTAATATCGTACTTTGCTACTTCATGTGCGACCGTTTCCTGGTCAAGCAACGTGTAGACAGAAACAGGATGCTGCTGCATGATACTTTTCACCTTTTTTCTCATATTCGAAAGCACAAGGTCTTGCAAGGTAACCAGCCCAACAAGAACATCATTTTCATCAACAACATAGATATGTGAAAGTGTCTCAACATCCTTCGCAGCTTTTTTTATTTTATTAACTACCTGACGCACCGTGAGGTCTTTTCTGACTTTTATGAATTTGGTGGTCATCAAGCCGCCAGCTGTTTGTTCCGGATAGATCAGCAGTTCACGTGTTTCACGTGCCTCCTTCTGTGCCATTATGGAGAGAAGCTGCTCTTTGAGGTCAATGGGAATTTCCTGAAGAAAGTCAACCCTATCATCCGGATGAAGCTCGTCGAGTAACTCTGCTTTCCTTGCTTTGTCAATACTCTCTATGATCTGTATCTGTTCATCAGATTCAAATTCCTCAAATACTCTTGCAAGTAAATCAATTTCCAGAATGGAGAATATCGAAAGTTTTTGGGAGAAAGTCATTGAACGCAGGAGTTCTGCAATTTCAACAGATTCAAAGGTTTCAAGTGTTTCCTGAAGTTTCTTGATTTGTTTGTTTTTGAGAAGTACTTCTATTTCTTGTTTTAATATTCGCATATTTTGAAATTACAAACCACAGAGCAAACAGCGTGTTTCGAATCTGTTATTTTTCTGTGGTTTCTGGGTTATTAATAATGTCCCCAACGGGATTTGAACCCGTTTCACCACCTTGAAAGAGTGGTATCCTAACCGGTTAGACGATGGGGACTATTTTTCTTTACTTGCTTTGCTCATTATATAGAGACGCCTGAATTGTTCATTATCAACAATCGCTTTATTAATTAAAAAGTATGTTTCAAGATTATCGTTTGTCTTTCCAATTCTCTCGCTCAAAACTTCTGCAAGAGCTTTGAATATTTGAGATGCAATTCTCGGATGTGAATCAATGAGAGAGAGCAGCTTATTCCTCTTAAGAATAAAAAATGTGCTCGGCTCAATGGTTGTTACTGATGCGGAACGTTCTTTTTCAGTCAACACAGCCATCTCACCAAAAAATGAATAATTACCAAGTTCAGCCAGAACAAGAACAGATTCGTCTCGAGTCAGTGTAATTTCAACCTTACCCTGTTTGATAATGAATAACTCATCACCTATACTTTTTTCTTCCACAACTCTAACATTTGCAGCGTAATCTTTTTCCCTTAACTCCTTATCTACAATAGTAAGCTCTTCGTCCGTTAAATTTTCAAAAAGCTTTACATTTCTAAATGAAAACATATCTTTCTTTGTCACAATAACCTCCTTTACAGAGATAAGATACCAAAAAGAGAGTGAGCCGTGTGCGATTCGAACGCACGACCCTCGGATTAAAAGTCCGATGCTC
>SOKD01000133.1 GCA_004376305.1 Candidatus Cloacimonadota bacterium
GTTCGCTTCACCCCTTGATGTAGCGGTGGATCAAAGCGGAAGGATTTATGTAGCGGATACGGGAAATGACAGGATACAGATTTTTTCGAAGGATGGTGAGTTTTTGTATTCTTTCTCCGGTACAGCAGACTTTCATCTTATCAAACCAACAGCTATTACCCTTATCGATGCACGGGATAGATGGTCCTTTTTCAATTCAGAATTTATAATTGTTATAGATGATAACCGGACAAGGATCTCACAATTTACCATAGAAGGAAAGATAATTGCAAGTATCTCAACCTACGGGCTTGGAATAGAGCATGCCCGTCTCGGACACACCGCAATTGACTACTACAACAATATCTATGTTGCCGATGAGGAGAATTGCAAAATCCACATTTTTGACAAGGACCTTAAATTTGTGACCTCCTTTGGTCGCAAAGGTTCCGGAAAGGCAGAGTTCTATCGTCCCCGGTCAATTACCATCTGGAAACGTTTTGGTCAGGTCTTCATCCTCGGCGTTAACGAAGCTCAATACTACTGGGTAGGAGTAGACGGATATTTTAAGGGTATTTTCCCATCCATCTTTGGTGAAGAAGAACCGGGTGCCACCATCTCCCTCTTCATAACGCAGCCAGCAAAAATAATTGTGAATATTCACAAAAAAGGAACCAAAGACCTTATTCGGACGCTCCTTCCTCCACTGAAAAGAAATGTCGGTGAACAAAATATTGTGTGGGACGGTCTTGATCAGGACGGGAAGCTCGTTGCTCCCGGCAAATACGAAATCGAGGTGATTCTGAAACCAACCTATTCATCAAAATCGAGTTTTAAGAAGAAATTAACCGCATATGTTGAAAGGCAGTAATGGTTCTCGTGCTCTTTCTTGTGCTCACTTTACTTCCTCAGGATACGACAACGGTTGACATTCACTACTTTCCGATCCTTAAAGAAATTCCTGTAATTGAAAAATCCCCGTTCCGGGGTGAACCATTCATCTTTGAGGTTACGCAACCGTACATTCGTTTTGACGAACGAGTACTCTCATTTCTCGATATAGCAAACCAGAGCAAAATCCCGTACCCTGATGCAATGCATAATTTCAAATGGCATTCTGTCTTCAACCATGTTGGTTTTGAGAACGAGGATTTTTCCGGAAATGTTAATACTCCGCCATACTTACTGCAGAATCTATACATCAATTTTGCACCATCACCAATCTTACTTTACGGAACAACTACCTTTCCGTCGTATCTGTCGATCAAAGAGTTTAATAAACAGGTGCCTTTCTCGCAGATACGACTCTTCAGAGATAAAGAAGAAAACGAAAACATCCAGTTGACATTTGGGAGGAGTATCACCCGGTCCGTCAGATTCAATACCGCAGCAGATTACACCGAAGAACCAACAGGGACAAAACGTTCTATCGGACTGGATGCTGCTTTTGATTTGCCCTTTGCAACCTCCTCTCACATTCTCTTTTATGATACCAAAGACGAAAGGACTGGATTTCCTCTCGAACAGCAACTCCTTCTGTTATCGTTTGCACGAAAAGAGGCAATGATTGGGATATACAGAAAACAAGAAAATAACACAGAAGCAATAGGAGTGCTGTCCGATATCTACCTGCATCTTCCATTTGCATCAATCACTGCAGGTTTTGACTATCCCAATATTGACTCCTCGTACTATCAGCTTTCGCTTATTGATAGAATAAATCCTGTGCCCCTGCTCTATGTTGTTCCGCGGCTCACCGTTGATGCAGATAAGAACTATGCTGTCTCTCTTGGTGCCGGATATCATACAGCGGTGAATGGATTCATTTACACCAATGTGTGTTATGACAGCAATGAGGTTGTTCACGCATCATTTGGGTTCAGGGCAAAAGCTGAAAATGCACGTCTTGAGAGTTTCTTCTTCTGGACAGATGTATTTACAGAAGAACATTCCGGTGCAGCAGTCTTTTACGATGGAAAGTTGCTTACGAATCTATGGACTTCCTCTCTATTCCTGTTACGGCTTGATGGAACATACACCATCTATCTGCAACCTCTTTTGGAAAAACCATTCAAAAACGGAAAACTAAGACCAGCCATTTTCACAGGAATACTATATGAACATACTGGCGCTCATACGTTTAATGAAGAGATCGGGATGAATGCCGGTTTCATACTCAGCATCATAGACATTTCTCTCTACTTTGTATTTGACGACATCACTGATAGTGAAGAAAGGCAGTACAAATTCGGCGTAAGCTGGGACTTCTTTGATTAAACCCTCACTTCAGCCACGGTTTCCGCACTGATAATTCAGGCATACATCAAACACCTGTTACGTTGCAGGCGCAGGCTTCAGCCGGTGTGTTCGAGTAGCAGAGCTTGCCCCGTGTAATAGAGGAGTAAATATGTTATTGCACAGGGCTTGCTCTGCGAATAAACGTACGCAACCTAAAGGGCTACCATGCTCGAGTTCTTATTCTGGCACAGCCTCTAAAGATTGCATTTATAACTCTTCAACTGATATTTCTTTATTCGTATAAATACAGATTGATGCGGCGATCTTGAGTGATTCCTCTACGACACTTTTTGCATCAAGATCGGAGAATTCTATCAGGGCAGTGGCAGCGGCAAGCGCGTACGAACCACCGGAGCCAATCGCTATCATCTTATTATCAGGTTCTATCACCTCTCCACTCCCTGAAATGAGCAACGTATTCTTCCTATCAAGAACCACAAGCAACGCTTCCAGTCTTCTCAAGTATTTGTCGGTTCTCCAATGTTTTGCCAGTTCAACTGCAGCCCTGGCAAGATTTCCATGAAATTCCTTCAGTTTCTCTTCAAACCGCTCAAAAAGAGTAAATGCATCCGCAACTGAGCCGGCAAATCCCGCAAGAACTTTTCCGTCATAGAGTTTTCTGATTTTCTTTGCCTTTTCCTTGATCACCGTGTCTTTTATCGTAACCTGACCATCACCGCCTATTACTGTTTTTCCCTTATAGTTCAACCCCAGTATTGTTGTTCCCTTCATTGATACTCCTTTCCTCTTTATTTTTGACTTACTTCTTTACCCTTCCTCCCTCTTTACTTCTCCCACTCCTTTTTACCATAATTTTGCCTACTCTTTCAAGTGCTTTTTTTGCACCTAATTTCCTGAAAATCATTCTTGATTGTATAAATGCTTTTTTCGCACTTTTTCTATCTCCTTCTTCAGAGAGTGTTATACCAAATTCATACAGTGACTTTCCCAGCTCATACTGTTCTTCATCATCCCGCAGCAATTCAATCGACAAGCGTGCAAAACGTCTCGATTCATCGAGTTCCTTTTTTTCTCGTTTGAAGCGGGACATCAAACGATAAAACTGTGCTCTTTGAAACTCGGTTCCGTTCGAATCAAGAAGCTTGTCGATCCGTGCAACCAAATGCTGCGCCTTTTCCTGTTCCTTTGAAGATACGTGCAGCTCAAACAATGTAGTGAGGTTATCAATAACGAAACCAACAGCACGCTTTGCTTCAAAGATGGTCTTTGCTTTTACGAGAAAATACCGTGCTTTTTTGAAATCCCCGCAAAACATATAAGCAACACCAAGATTATGAAATGATGTTCCGATTTCTATGGTATCTTTATGCTTTGATCTCAGGTTGATGGAACGTTTGAAATAACTGATACCATCCTGGTAATCTCCCATTTTTAACAGTAACGTACCGAGATTAACAAAATTTCTGCAGAGTAACGGTGTTAATTTCAGGAAAGTTGCACTATCAATGCTTTTTTGATACTGTGCTTTCGCCCGTTCCCATTCTCCAAGCGCCTCGTTGAGTATTCCAAGATTCGTATAGGCTCTGCTTTCCTCCTCAATCTTCGAATGCATCCTGAATACCTCCACAGCTTCGCTGATCATTGACAGAGCATCCTGAAGATTTCCTTGTGACCATCTGATTATTCCGAATCTATTCTTTGCCGATGCTTCTTTTACATCATTGTGTTGCTGTTGATACATCTTCAGCGCTCTCTTTAAAAAATCCTCGGAAAGCTCGTATTCGCCCCGATACCAGAAAATACCAGCTATGACGTAATACCCCTCGGCTTCCTCTTCTTTCAAATGGTATCGTTTTGATAGCGCAATTGCCTTTTTTACATATGCCTCACCTTCATCCATCTTCCCCAATTCTACCAGAGTCTGTGCTATTGCATTTAAGACGGCACACACTCTCCCAGGATCTCTTGCCCTGATAGTGAGTAGTTCATCAAGAGCGCTCTTGTATTTCCCCTGTTTACGGTACAGTTCTGCGATAGCGAGCAGTGATGCATTCCGTCTTATCGGTGACTTTTTAATGCTTGTTCTGTATAGTTCTATAGCCTTTTCATAACTTCCATTCACGGCATAACTCCGCGCCGCAAGCGGAAGTATGAGAGCATAAAAAGGATCATTTTTAGCAACATTACCCAGAAGAAAATGTGCGTACATCATAGCATCATTGCAATGTGCCTGCTTTAATGCAGTTTCACATCCGGTTCTGGCAAATCGTCTCGCTTTCTTCTTCTCACCGCCATGTACGTAATGAAAAAAACTTTCCTTCACATAACCTTCTTTCTCCAGAATGGAGCCAATCTTCCTGTGGATCATCTTTGCCTCAGTACGCGGGATTGAATCGTAGAGCACTTCCTGATATACTAACCGGAACGAGAATCTTCCCTCACCCTTATCATCAACCATACCCCGCTGTATCGGCTTCCTGAGCAATCGGATCAATGATTCACCGTCAATATGCATAAGCTTCGAAATATGTTTGCAATCGAAATCTATCCCTCCAACAGATGCTATGGTCAATACATCCTTCTCGCTCTCGGTTAAATTTCCCAATCTTTCAAAAAGAATCGACTTCAGGGAATCAGAAATAACGAAGGTACCATCTCTCTTTACGATCCTCCATTCTCCATTGTACGTCTCGATAAGGCTATTTGCTATTGCGGTACTGAGAAGTTCCTTTGTAAAAAGCGGATTTCCCCCCGATTTCCTGAACAACAGCTGCAGGAGCTCTCCGTTTATTCTCTCTCCTCGTATAATCGTCTTCACATAGTTCTTGTAATGCTTCTTAGTGAATGCACCCAAAGAGATAAGCCGGAATTTTTTCTTGTTTTTATATCGCTATCCGAACCCCCGTTGCTACAAGGAACTATCCCGCATCGCCAAAGAAAGAGAACCGGAACCTTAACACCTTGTTTAG
>SOKD01000150.1 GCA_004376305.1 Candidatus Cloacimonadota bacterium
CTCCACGTCTGAACCTAACGGCTTATTTGTTTACAGATCAACTGATGGCGGTGCTTCGTGGAACGGTCCCTTTACGGTCATTAACAACGTCCCGGGCGTTTTCGAAGACAAGGAACTCATTGCATGCGATCGTTCCAACGGGCCGCACTCTGGCAATGTCTATGTTGCCTGGGCGCGATTTTTTACCACACAGATCCTCCTGTCTCGTTCAACCGATGCAGGAAGCACATTCGTAGGTCCGGTGCAGGTAAGCGACTATTCCGGGGTGCAATGGCCGGTACCGTGTGTGGGTCCCAACAGTGAGGTGTACGTTGCATGGGTGGACTATACACCGGGCTCTATTCTGTTTGACCGCTCAACAGACGGAGGTCAAACATTCGGAAGTGATATTACCGTACAGTCTACCTCCTTTGTCTATGGATACATTTATGGAGATATTACGGTTTTCTCCTTCCCCGCAATGGACGTTGATATCACCGGTGGACCAAATAATGGCACTATTTATATTGCGTATATGGATGATGCGTCAGGGTATACCGACACTGATATCTATTTTACGAAATCCACAGACGGCGGTAATACCTGGACCTCAAGAGTGCGGATCAATGACGATGTACAGGGAAACGGCTGTGATCAATTCCATCCCTGGCTCATGGTAGCGCCTGACGGCTCAATTATTGTCGTATTTCTTGATCGCCGTCTTGATCCCGGTAACCTGTTGATGGACCTATATATGACCACCTCAATAGATGGCGGCACTTCATGGTCTGCGAATGAGCGTATCACCACGGTCTCCTCGGATCCAACTGCAGGACAGAAAACCATGCTGAGCGGCTTACCGCGGGAGGCATTTCCCATCAAGACAGAAGAACCCCTTATCCTCGCCGGACGCGCAGGGTTACTGGGTGAGTACATTGGCGTTGCCGCTTCCTCAATTGATAATATCCATCCTGTATGGACGGATACCCGTCTGGGTAACCAGGATGTTTTTACGGGATTCCGAATACAACAGTCGATTAGAGAAATTCCTTCCCCGGAAATTCAATGCAATACACTATCATTGTATCCAAATCCGTTTCACAATAAGGTATTCATACATTTGTCAATATCTGAATGCGAGCAGATTGCCCTTTCTGTTTATAACATTGCGGGTAGAAAAATAGCCACGGAGCTTCTTTCACTGAATCGAGGAGGGAAATATTTCGTGTGGGATGGAACTGACCTGGCTCGTGGAACCTATTTCCTCTTCATACGAACGCCACAAATCACAAGATCATTTACTGTCCACAAGCTCTAATAGGCAATGGAAGCACCTCTACATTTCCCATAGCAATCATTACAAATCAAAGTGGAATACCGCTGTTATTTCACTTTCAACAATGACTGTCCCCATTCTGGCAGGAATAAACTGAAGTGTTTTTGCCGATGCAATGGCAAGCGAATCTGCTTCCTGAACAAGCGGCTGGACAACGATAACATGCTTAACATCACCTTCTGAATCCACAATGATTCTCAGAATTACCACCCCTTCAATCTCTTGCGCAATAAGTCCACTTGAATACGAGGGACTTACAAAATCCACAACTTTCGCCGGGCTATAATTTTCAATTGTGTCTTTTTCCGGATATGAAAAGCTCACCCTAATTGCTCCGACATCCTCCATATCGACGATACTCTCGATTTTTATCGGTTTATATGAAGAAACCGAGGGCGTCCTGAACCGATAGTCCCTGAAAAGATTAAAAACAGCAATGTTAATAATTATTGCAATAAGGAGCGCAACCCGTATGGTTACAGGAAACCAGGCAGATTCAGGTATCCGTTGTTTTTCCGTAATGCTATCAATGATGTTCTTTGCAAGGCTTGCATCGACTTCAATACGATGAGCATTCCCTATCATCTTCTTCACCAGACCGAGTTTTTGATATTCATCCCTGCAAGAAACGCATATTTTCAGATGTTCCCTGATCCTCTCCATCATCGCCTGTTCAAGTTCACCATCTAAGCAGGCTGATAACTCCGCTTTTATTTCTTCACAATCGTTCATTTCCCTGTATTCCATATCTTGCCTCATAGACCAGCACAATCCCCGTTTACTTTTTGAATATGTCTTCTTTTTCCAATCTTTTTCTCGCTGCTTCACGCGCCCTGTGTAACAATGACTTTACTGCTTTCCTGGAAATTTTCATCACAGCACCTATTTGCTGGTACGAAAGACTCTCCCATTCTTTAAGAATCAGTATCTCCCTCATTCTCGATGGAAGATCGTACAGTACCCGCCTGACAACATTCTTCTCCTCATTAATGCCAGCCCTCTGCTCAAGAGGAACAGCAGGATCTGGAATAACATCTACCAGTTCTCCGTTATACCGCTTGGTAAAGAGGGAAATAAAGGTTCTCTGTCTCCGTCTCTCTTTTTTGAGCCGGTTGAAAGCAAGGTTTCGCGCAATTTTCATCACCCAGACGGTAAATTTCTCTTTTTTTCTGAGCCGTTTGAACCCGGCACATGCCCGTAAGAAAGTATCCTGTGTTACATCTTTTGAAATTTCGTAATCTTTAACAAGCATATGTATGTAATTAAAAACATGCTTATAATTGTCTATGACAAATCTTTCAAATGTTTCGTTCACATTCCTGCTCTTGTTATTCAAAGACATTCTAATCAACAAAAAGTTCTGATTTTTTTTCCTTAAGTCGCATCCATAGGTACTTTTTAAATGTAGCTAAGTGACGGATCTCCGTAGAGCTGAAATTCTAACAATGTTTTCTTGTCATCATCATCAAGAAAACCCTGCTCCCGTATCATTGTTCTGGCAAAATCAACCTTCGCATTCTTCAATGCGTCACCAAAAGGCACATTATTTTCAACATATGCAAGAAAGTATTTACCAATAAGGTCAGCTTCCCTGGAAGGAGGTGAGGGAGGACCATATGCAATTGCCGTAGAACCCACAAATGCAATCGCTCCCCGTGAAAGAAACTTCAATGCCAGAGATTCCTCTACTGATTTTCCGAAAATCCATGCACCATAACATGCTTCAGTGTAAACACAACTTCTTTTCAGCTCCGGTACCTCATCAGGCGTTATTGCAATGGGAAAAGCCGGAAATTCGGGTGGATCTCCTGGACCTCTCTGTCCATACCAATGTGCAGTTTCTTTTACGCCGTGAAGATTGAAATACAGGTATTTCTTTTCAAGCCACTCCTTCTTCAGTTCATTGGAACTGAGCGGAGGACAGCATCGCATCTGTATACCATCACTGATAGTATCAAAGACTGCTCTTGAAGCTTCTTTCCAGATGGACGCGGAATATCCAAAACTTTTCTGGTAACCATTAGTGAGGTCGTAATATCGTATTGTTCTTTTGATTATATCAATAAAGAAATCATCCTGCTCGCTATCTGCATCTGGAATTCTTCCCACCATACGTTGAGGAATTAAAAAATGTTCATCGCGGGATGCATACGGCGCATCGGTCAGTATCTCATCATCTTCATCCAGAGTAGGGTTAGCAACGTTATAAAAGGGTATAATCGTATGACCTCCCACAATGAGAATGCTCCCTTCCTCTGTTGAATCGTTGTCAACCGTATCAATAAATTCCTTGAATAGATGCGGTTCGACATTCTTCAAGAAACTGAAAGTATTGAATTCATCCGGAAGAGAATCCAGGAATAATGCCGTTCCATCCTTCCGTTCCGCAAGCTCCTGGATAAGTGAAATAATCCGAGAACCCTTTTCCTTCCCGTATCTATCTAAAATATTCTTCTTATGCGAAATAATAAAATCCATCAGCGCTCCACAACTCTCATAATTTCTTTATCACAGATTAAGAGGAAAGGATTAATCCACGCAGGTCAACTTTGATCTGGAAAGAGCTTTTTCATCTTTCTATAAAGCGTTGATGCATGTATTCCAAGCATCCTCGCCGCTCTTACTTTGTTACCTCCGCACTTTTTTATAGCATCACGAATAGCACTTACTTCAAGATCTTCGAGTGTTCGCTCCGCTTTTACCGGTATATCTGTATGAATAACAATGGAAATGTCCTTCTCCATAATTTTATCACCTTCAAGCAGAATCATTGTCCGTTCGATACAATTTTCCAGCTCACGAACATTACCAGGCCAGTTGTATTCCATGAGCAAATCCATAGCACCTGCAGTAAATTCTTTGACGGGAATTTTCAGCCGTTTGGCAACATTTTTCGTAAATCGATCAATTAAAAGTGGAATATCCTCTTTTCTTTCTCGCAGCGGCGGGATATAAATTGGAATAACGTTGAGCCGGTAAAAGAGATCCTCACGGAATTCTCCCTTTTTCACCGATTGCTCCAGGTTCTTATTGGTCGCGCCAATAATCCGAACATTCACTTTCACTGTTTTCGTATCCCCGAGCGGCACAATTTCCTGATACTGAAGCACGCGCAGAAGTTTCACCTGGACCTTTGGGCTCGTTTCGCCAACCTCATCAAGAAAAAACGATCCCTCATCAGCAACCATGAATAATCCCTTTTTGTTCTGTACCGCTCCGGTAAATGCTCCTCTTTTATATCCAAACAATTCACTCTCCAGAAGCGTATCAGGAAGAGCTCCACAGTTAAGCGCCACAAACTGTTTATTTTTTCTGTAACTTTTCTTATGAATCCTTCGGGCAATGAGTTCTTTACCTGTGCCGGTTTCACCGTATATCATTATAGTAACATCTGTCCTTGCAACTTTATCGACAAGATCCAAAAGCTCTTTCATTTTCTTACTATTGCCAATTATCCTGCCTTCATCTTTTGTTATTTTGTCCTTTAGGAAAATATTTTCCTGGCGAAGCTGTTCCTTTTCGAATGCATTCCTGAGTCTGAATGTAATTTCATCAATTCGAAATGGCTTGGTAATAAAATCACTTGCCCCTCCCCTCAACGCTTCAATAACACTTTCGAATGTTCCATAGGCGGTAATTATAATTACAATGAGATCAGGATCATCTTTTTTAAGTTTTTTAAGGAGCTGCAAACCATCCATCCCTGCCATCTTTATATCCGTAATAACACAATGGTAGTATCGTTCCCTCGCACGCTCAAGTGCCTGGCTACCATTCAACGCTACTCCAACTTCATAACCTTCTTTTTCAAGTGCTATCTTCAACCACTCAATGATGCCTTTTTCATCATCAACTATCAA
>SOKD01000171.1 GCA_004376305.1 Candidatus Cloacimonadota bacterium
AAAGGCAAAGCGAAACGAAGGTTTTGGACCAATTGGTGCTCAACAAGCTATCGCTTGCTATGCGATTGCACTGATACAATTACGCTAACGTGTTGATAACATAAACTAAATACGGTTTTAGCAATTGGTGTAATCTTGTATTAATCGATGTAATTAGTTTCATACAGTAAAACAAGGGGGAGATAATGAGGATTTTTACCTACCTACTTATTGTTATTGTTCTTGCTCTTGGTGGTTACGGTACCTTCTTCTACATAACGGAATTCAAGCCACTCAATTATAAGGTGGTGAGTCTTAACGAAGAAAACAGGACATTAACAGAGCTTATTATGAGATTGAAGAAGCAGATGGAAGCAAAGGTGGATTCGGAGACAGGAGATTCGTATAAGAAAAGTATTTTAGAGGAGTTGAGTAAGATCTCAGCCGAAGAGAATTTTGAAATACGAAGAGCCGAAAAGGGAGTGGAAATTAGTCTTCCGGGTTTGCGACTCTTTAATCCTGGAGAGGCGGATTTGAGCAGTGAAGGATTGCTTATTCTGTCAAAGCTTGGCAAGATTCTCAAGAATGCAACTACGGGAGAAATTCACATTGAGGGCCATACCGATGATATGAAAATCAGTGGTGATTTATTGTTGAAATACCCATCAAACTGGGAGCTATCTTCAGCACGGGCAATAAATGTGGTGCGGTTCCTTCAGGAGAAAGTTGAGATTCCCCCTGAACGTTTAGCTGCTGTTGCGTATGGACAGTATCAGCCGCTCTTTCCCAACGACAGTGAGGTTCACAGACATAAAAATCGAAGAATAGTGATGGTTATCGAAGCACCGAGAGAGATGAAAGAGAAGGGAAAGGAAGAAGAGAAGGAAAAGGGGGAAGAAAAAGTGGAACCAAAAAAAGAAGAGAAGAAGGCACCGGTAAAGATTGAAAAGAAGACCGAACCAGAACCCGAGCCAGGCGAAGAAGAGGGAGAGAATGAAGAAGGGAAGTAGGCAAGTTGGTACGATAGCGAAACGGGGAATGGGAGAAGTTGAGGATCGCGCTGATTGTGATGCAATACGTCCTGATTAGTTCGTGTCTTTTAGGCTTACAAACGAGATACGATGGAAGCGATAGTTTTGATCCTCTGATACTGAAGCTCAAAGAAGATTATGTGCTCCTGCCAGTTTGTCCTGAACTCCTTGGTGGACTGACCATCCCTCGCGAACCGGCAACGTTTGAACAGGGTGATGGTCGTGCATTCTGGGAGGAAAACACTCGTGTTATCCAAGAAACAGGTGGTGATGTTACACAGAATTTCCGGGAGGGAGCTCTTAAAACAGTTGATTTTGCGAGATTTCTAAAAGCAAGGATAATTATACTCAAAGACGGAAGTCCCTCCTGTGGTATCCGTAAAACAAATGTTTCATTCCAGAGTGTTTGTGGTATTGGTGTTACTGCATATCTATTACGAAAGAACGAATTTGATATCTATACAGTTGAATCGTTTCTGGACCATACATAAGAAATTCGCTGCATGAGTAAAAAATCTCCTGAATCCATTTGAATTTCGCTTCTCACCTTTTTTTGATGTAAGATAGTTGATTTTTTATAATAGGGAACGGGAAAGTTTAGATGAGCAGTATTCTGTAAGTGACCATAGCACAAAGGTTTTTGCAGTTACGGAAAGGTATATCTTTTTTCTTGACTTTTGTATTCACACTCTGTAGAATAGATACAGGAGAGGGAATCGATTGAAGCGGGAGCATTTGATACATACGTAGCTGCCTGCGTTTCAACATCTGGAGATGCTGATGAAAGGTTATTCGAAAAACTGCATTCCGTGGACAAGAAAAAAGGTTACGGAACGATGAACTATGAGCGATTCAACATGTCTCCCTGTACGTTTCTGAGGATCTTTATGCAAAATAGAGAAAAATAGAATGGGTAGCGCAAGCGATGAATTTATTCTTATTAGCGAAATCATGAAAAAGGGCTCAGAAAAATGAGTTTTCGAACAAGGATTGTTATCAACATAAGTATTCTTCTATTCATTTTTATGATGGGTCTTGCATTTATTTTGGTGCACCTCCGGGCAAAGGAAATACGAGCAAGCAACGAGAAAAACGCGCTCATTGTATCCACTTTAACAGCAGGAATTCTGGTTGAAGCCTATGAAAATTACTACGAGTCAGGATACTATAAATTTAGGCAACGTATTCTCAGCCTTCTCAACCTTGACAGAGAACTAATAAGAGTTGTGATTTATACTGTTGAAGGGGAAAAGGTATTTGATTCAGATGAATTTAAAGGAAAAGGTACTGAAAAGCTGCACGATAAGGAGGAAAAAGCCCTTGATAAGCGAATTAAGCAAATTTCCCCTTCCTTTGGTACTGTTGATGATAAAAAACATTACGATATTGTTTTTCCATATCTTGAACCATGGGGATGGCACCGATACTCGGTAAGATATTTTTTCTCAACCGCATATCTGGAGAAACAGCTCTTTACACTCCGCGTAGTGATATTCTCTGTTACACTTGTTTCTGTTATGCTTGCATCGATTTTTGCAAATTTTCAGGCTCGCGCGGTGATAAGGCCACTCGAACAATTAACACAGTCAGCAAAACAAATGGAACATTGGCATTTTGATACTCACCTTGCTGTCCAGAGAAAGGATGAGATTGGTATCCTTGCTGAAGCTCTGAATGAGATGGTAAACAGGATTAAACAGGATATGGATCTACTTGAATCTCAAAAAAAGACATTGTCGGAGACAAATAAAGAACTCAAGAAACTCAATGATCTGAAATCTCAGTTTCTCGCGAATGTATCACACGAATTGATGACTCCGTTAACATCTCTCAAAGGCTACATTGAGTACATGTACCAGGAGAAGATGGGGCGTTTGACTGAAAAGCAGAAAAGAGGACTTGAAGTTGCAAAAAAAAATCTCTCCAGGCTTAACAAACAAATCCTGAACTTGATTGATTTCTCGAGTTTTGAAGCAGGTACGTTTGAGCTTTCCCTGACGCCATTTCATATTCAGAGTGTAATACGGGAATCAGTGGCTAATCTTGACATGAAGCTTTCTGAAAAGGAAATAAACTTTGATGAGCAGCTTCCGGCTCACTTACCTCCGGTAATTGCCGACAGGGAGCGGATAATTCAGGTTCTTGAGAACCTGATAACAAACGCGATAAAGTTTACAGCACCGGGCGGAAAGATCAGTGTGCATGCTTACAGATCGAATGGAAAAGGTGGCAAAATTGAAGTATGCGTGAGGGATACTGGAACAGGCATTTCAAAATCATTGAAGAAAAAGATATTTGAGAAGTTTTTTCAAATAGACAGAAAGGGTAAGCACAAGGGACTGGGGCTTGGATTATCTATTGTAAAATCAATACTTGATGCGCATAATGAGAAGATAACCGTTGAAAGTAAAAAGGGAGAAGGCTCCTGTTTCTGTTTTACTCTCTCTGTATATGGAGGTGGTAAAGGATGAGCGCAAAGATATTAGTTGTTGATGACGAAAAGGACATACTGGAACTTGTATCGATTATACTTGCTGAAGAACACATTACAGTTCTGAAAGCACAGGATGGTCTCACTGCTCTGGAATTGGCACGAAAGGATAAACCAGATCTGATTCTTCTGGACATCATGATGCCTGAGATTGACGGATGGGAAGTACTGAAGATACTGAAGATAGAGGAAGAAACCAAGGATATTCCGGTTGCAATGTTGACGTGCAAGACGGAAACACGGGACAAGGTACTTGGTATTCAAGAAGGTGCGGCAGACTACATAACAAAACCATTTGCTCCAGAGGATTTAATTATGAGAGTACGTGATATTCTGAGCAAAAAGGGATGAGAGGATGGACCTATGACACCCAGTAATAATAACGAAGAAGCGAATATCCGAAAAGAATGGCTGCAATATAAAGGTGCTCTCTATGACCATTTGGTTGATTTCCCAACGGTACCGATTGTTATTGATGAGGTAAGAAAACGCATTGAAAACTCCAAGAAAGTTGGAATTATTTACCTTGATATTATTGAGTCAGTGGAGACAATCCACGGTTGGCAGAAATTCGACCAGGTGCTTATGAGAATTTCGGAAATTCTGAAAATGCTTCATTCAGATCTTTTGAAAGAAAGGGATCTTATTGCAACGCAAGCAGTAAGAGCAGGCAAGTTTATCATTTTTATCTTTTCCCAGGAGAATGGTGAAGAGGTGGATAAGTCCTTTATGCAAAGCCTTGTAGATAATATCAATAAGAAAATATTTTCCGAAACGGAAGACCTCCGTATAAAATTCCTTTTCCCGGAAACCATCTGCCATATCGGCATGGATTTTCTCTATATTGATCCTGTTATACGGTTTGAGAGGAATCTGTATTCATCCGTGACCAGAGCAAAGGAGAACGCTTACAGCCAAACTTCGAATTTCTGGGAACGAAGACATAGGGAGTTGAAAAGAATAATCGTTAACAAGGATGTCCAGATTGTTTTTCAACCCATATTGAGATTCTCTGATGAATCAATAGTAGGCTTTGAGGCACTTGCCCGGATAACATCAGCTGAATTTTTTAACGACACCGAGACACTCTTCTCTTTTGCCGTACAAACGGAAATGATACTGGAACTTGAAAGACTTTGCAGGAAGCAGTCGATTCAGAAAGTGAAGGGTGCACTCGCAGACAGAAAGTTATTTCTCAATGTTTCTGCTAAGGGAGTTCTTGATCCTGAATTCAAAGACGGGAAGTTTGCAAATGATATTACCGAAGCAGGGTATTCGGTCAGTAATGTTATTCTTGAAATTACTGAAAGGCTTGCCATCAAGAATATAGCTTCATTTAAGGATACGGTGAAAACGCTTGAGAAATTTGGTTTTTCCGTTGCAATAGATGATGTGGGTGCCGGGTACTCATCTCTTCATACCATAGCAGAACTCAATCCATCGTATTTAAAATACGATATGGCACTCATTCGTGATATTGACAAGCATATAATAAAGAGGGATTTGCTGGAAAGCTTAATACCATTTTCAGAAAAAATCGATGCCCAGATTATTGCCGAGGGAATTGAAACAGAAAAAGAATATAAGGTTCTTAAGGATATGGGGATTAAATTTGGTCAGGGATTCTTCTTTGAAATACCATAACCACTCCTGAGAAATA